>CAZXCO010000789.1:0-2632 GCA_964639095.1 uncultured Solibacteraceae bacterium | reverse complement strand
GGGCCGAAGGCGGCAGAACCCGGGAAGGATGATGAGGAGGACACCGAGGCTACCGGACCCAGCGGCCGCAGGGTCAGGGCCGCCGCCGCGGGCCGTCCGCGGGAGATTCCGCGCCGGCTGGTGCCCGACTTCAACGCCTTGCCGGTCGAGCCCGCGCCATCGGTTTTCGGGCTGGGGAATCCGATGCCGGAGCCGTGGCAGGGAGCTCCGGACTCCGCGGAAGAGCACGGCGTCGCGGTGTGGATGAAAAAGTGGCTGCCGCTGCTCGCGGCGCTGCTGGTGGCGGGCGGCATTCTCTGGCTGGCGCTCCAGCGAACCAAACCCGGCGCCGGCAGCACTACGCCGACGCAGACGGTGGAGACACCGCCACGGCCGCTTGGCCTGTATGTGGACACGGCGGGACCGGTGTGGCGCGTGCTGTGGAATCCGAGTGCGACGGCGCTGCATCAGGCGCGGAGTGTACAGCTTTTTGTGCGCGAGGGCGACGATCAGAATCGCATCGACCTTTCGGCACGCGATCTGGCCTCGGGCAGCTATCAGTACAAACCGGTGGGCAACGATGTGACGTTCCGGCTGGAAGTGGTGGACCGGGCGGGGCTGGTTTCGGCCGAATCGTTCCGTTTGATGCGGTTGACGCAGCCGCCCGCGGCGGTTCCTCCCGCAGTGGCGCCTGCCCCTGAACCACCGCCGGTGCAATCGAACGCGGAAAAGGCGCCTGCGAAAAAGGACGCGCGGAACGCACAGCCGAGGGCCATTTACCGGGCGCCCCCCGTCGTGGCGGCCGGCATTCGCCCGCGCATTAAAGGGACCATTGCGATCGACGTGCGCGTGCGCATCGACTCGCGCGGGCACGTGATCTCCGCGGCGCCTGTGAAGCGGCAGCGCAACGGACTGGAGGAATATCTGGCCGGTCGCGCGGTGCAGGCGGCGCGGCTCTGGCGCTTCGAGCCCGCGCGCGAGAACGGCAAGGCGGTGCCGGGTTCCCAGACTCTGCACTTCGTTTTCGAGAAGTAAACGGTCTGCCGGAGGTCACGGGCGGGTTACCCTGTTTGATTGGGGATGAAGCTCAGGGAACTGGCTGCGGCACTGGGGTGTACCGTCTGCTGCCCCGGCGAAAGCGACCCGGACCTGGAGATCGCGGGCGTACGCGGGATCGATGACGCGCGGTGCGGTGACATCACATTCCTCTCAAATCCGAAGTATGCGCCGAAGCTGCGGAATACGCAGGCGAGCGCGGTGATCGCGGGGCAGGCCGTCAGCGGCATTCCGACCGTGATCTCGTCCAATCCGTACCTGGATTTTGCGCGCGCGCTCGAACTGTTCTACCGGCCGCCGGTCCCGGCTCCGGGGATTCATCCTTCGGCAGCCATCGCCGCATCGGCGCGAATCGGCGAAGGCGCCTCAATTGGCGCATTCGTCGCAGTGGGAGAGAACGTCGTCATCGGGCGCGATGCCGTGCTGCATCCGCACGTCGTGATTTACGAAGGCGCGCGCATCGGCGACCGGTTCACTGCGCATTCGCATGCGGTGGTGCGCGAGTACTGCCGGATCGGTGACCGCGTCATTCTGCAGAATGGCGTGGTAGTGGGCGGCGACGGCTTCGGATTTGCAGAGAGGGCCGACAGGACGCACCACAAGATCGTGCAGTCGGGAGTGACGATCGTCGAGGACGATGTCGAGATTCAAAGCCTGACGTCGGTCGATCGCGCGACGTTTGGCGAGACGCGTGTGCGGCGCGGAGCCAAGATCGACAGCCTGGTCCAGATCGGACACAACTGCGTGGTGGGCGAAGATAACATCATTTGTGCGCAGACGGGGCTCGCGGGAAGTTCGGTGCTGGAGAAGAATGTACTCCTGGCGGGCCAGGTCGGGGTTTCCGGCCATCTCACGGTCCACGAAGGCGCGACGGTGTACGCGCAAAGCGGGATCGGCGGCGATGTCGAAGCCGGCGCGCGTATTGCCGGTTCGCCGGCGTTTGACGCCTCGGAATGGCTGCGCGCGGTGATGGCATTTCAGAAGCTCCCGGAGATCCTGCGCACGATACGCGAATTGAAAAAAGACATGTCGAAATACAAGGCCCGCGCGGGCGAAGCATCGATCGAGCTGAACGAAGCCGGGAATACGGAGGCATGAGCGAGAGCCCTGTGTCGCGTCCCCCGCTGGCTTACAAAAACGACGATTTTCTGAAAGGACCGGATTCGAGACCGCTGCGAATCCTGTCGGAATATCTGGAGCCGCTGTCGCATTTCCGCCGGCAGCGAATCCGCGACACGATCGTGTTCTTCGGATCGGCGCGGATCCGTGAAGACGGGCCGCTGGCGGAATACTACCGCGACGCACGCACGCTGGCGGCGATGCTCACACGATGGGCCAAGACGCTGCGCGAGCGGACGTATCGGTATGTGGTCTGTTCGGGTGGCGGCCCGGGCATCATGGAGGCGGCCAATCGCGGCGCCGCCGACGCCAAGGGCAAGACCATCGGGCTGAACATCGGCCTCCCATTCGAGCAGTTCCCCAATCCGTACATCACGAACGAGCTGAACTTCGAATTCCATTACTTCTTCATGCGGAAGTTCTGGTTCGCCTATCTCTCTAAGGCTCTGGTGGTGTTTCCCGGCGGTTTCGGAACGAT
>CAZXCO010000788.1:0-2220 GCA_964639095.1 uncultured Solibacteraceae bacterium | reverse complement strand
TGGCGAACAGATGCGCGTTCGCGATCACGTTGCCCGTGTTGCTGCCGTTCCCGGCGGCGTTCGCCAGCACCGTGATCGGACCGGTCGCGTCGATGCTGTGGGCATGCATGTTGACGAGCGCGCTGGCGTGGACGCTCAGGGCAATATCGTCGCGTGGGAGCATGAATCGTGGTCTCCGGGGCGTGGCAGCCGCCCCGGGATGAGCGCTCCCGGCAACGTCATTACGGGATTTCTCGCCGGGTTCGAGCCGGCTCCGTTCAGCCCGCGCTCCCCGGCGCCGCCGCCAACCGCGTTCAACAACAACAGTAATGGCGTGCCCTCTTACCTTGCCGGACGCGTGCGCGGCATGAGCAGGGGTACGGGCACGGTAGCAGGCGAACGCGTGCTGCTGCACAGCCTCGAATCGCCATTTTTCACCGGTCCGCTGCGCTCTCCATCGCGCCTGCAGAACACGTTCGCCCACGAGTGCTTCATGGACGAGATCGCCGCCAAAGTCAAAGCCGATCCGGTGGAATACCGCCTCCGGCACCTCAGCGACAAGCGGCTGAGCGATATGGTGCGGGAGGCGGCAAAAGCTGCCGCATGGGATACACGGCCCTCGCCGCGAACGAGCATTGCGAGAACCGGCGTCGCGCGCGGGCGCGGAATCTCATGCGTCGCTTACGAGCGTGACAACGGCTATGCCGCGATGGTGGTGGAAGCGGAGGTCGATCAGGAAACCGGAAGGGTCGCGGTCCGGCGGATCGTGATCAGCAACGACTGCGGGCCGATTTCGAATCCCGACGGACTGCGCAATCAACTGGAAGGCGGCGCCCTTCAGGGGATGAGCCGGGCGCTGGGCGAGGAAGTCACCTGGGACAACGAAAAGATTACCTCGTACGACTGGCGCACCTATCACAGTCTGCCGCTGGGCTTCGAGGTTCCGAAGATCGAGACCGTGCTGGTGAACCGGCCCGATGAACCAGCAACGGGCGCGGGCGAGACCTCCATCACGCTGGTTGCCGCCGCTATTGGCAACGCGATTTTCGACGCCACCGGAGCGCGCATCCGCCAGAGCCCGTTCACGCCGGAGCGGATGAAAGCCGCGCTGGCCGCCCGCGCGTAACGCACGAACGCTTCGGCTGCTCGCGTGCAGGCGGAACTCCGGCCACGGACCCTTCCGCAGCCTTTCTCAACAGAAAGCGAGTATCTGAATGCCGTCAACCGAGCAGTCTTTCCTTACGGATGTCAAGGAATTGCGCGCCAGAGCACGCAAGAGCATTGATGAAGGACCCGTCACTCCGAATTATCAGGGCAACGCGAAACAGACCATCGACATACTGCAGAGCGTTCTCGCCACAGAGATCGTTTGTGTGCTGCGTTACACGATGAACGCTGTGACCGCTAATGGTCTCGCCAGCGAAAGCGTGAAATCCGAATTCGATCAGCATGCCGCGGAAGAACAGCAGCACATGCGGCAGGTGGCCGAGCGCATCAACCAGTTGGGCGGAACCCCCAATCTCAATCCCGACGGCCTCGCGACACGCTCCGCCTCGCAGTATGGGAACGCGGAAAATATCGTCGACATGATCAAGGAGAATCTGATTGCCGAGCGGATCGCATGCGAGCACTACCGCGAGCTGATCCGCTTCTTCGCCGACAAGGATCCCACCACGCGCGTGATGATGGAGAGCATCCTCTCGAAGGAAGAGGAGCACGCCAACGACATGCTGGACCTGCTCGCGTCCCACCAGAGCTAGCAGGCTGCCGAAAAGCTCTTACGGGCCGCGCACGGCAAAGGAACTGCGCCCACGGGCTCAAGCCCCGGCCGCCCAAAGGGTTGCGGCGGCGCGAGGCAGCCGGCTAGAGCAGTGTCAACGGATCGACATCAATGACGAGCGCCGTCACGCTCCATTTGCGCGCGCGCGCAAACTCCTGCGCTTTCCGCAGCAGCGCGTTGAGATCTTTCCGGCTGCCGGATTTGATCAGCAGTTGATAACGGAACTCCGCTTTGAGCCGCGGCACCGGGGCCTCGGCAGGACCCATGATCTTCATGTTTTCGGGCGCGGGCGTGATGGAATGGCCGAGTTCGGTCGACATCCGCAGCGCGTCCTCCTGCTTCGCCGCACGGACGAGCAGATTGGCCATGGCCGCGAACGGCGGATATTTCATGAAGCGGCGGAACTGCAACTCCTTCTCGAAGAAGCCGTTGTAGTCCTGCTGCGCGGCGAAACGGATGGC
>CAZXCO010000787.1:0-2212 GCA_964639095.1 uncultured Solibacteraceae bacterium | reverse complement strand
GCCACCACGCCGCGATACCGCCTCATCAGCCCCGCCTCCATCATCCGCCCCATCGAGCCGTACAGCGTCCCCGGGCCCATCTTCACCTTGCCCCGCGGGTCCGCCTCCACTGCTTCAGTATCCCGTACCCATGCCGCTACTGCGTCGAAAGCGCCAGCAGGATGTGCCGCACCGCGGGAGTCAACGGAGCCTGCGGCGCGTCCTTTCTTCGCCAGGCCCAGACTATATCCGTTACGGATAGATGTCAAGCCGGCCGTGCGGACCGCTGCGCAAGTCGCTCAGCGGAATCCTGGGCGGCAAGGATGGTCCGACAAGCGCCGTGTTCCACGCGTTTGCGAAGCGCAAGCTGTCGCTGTTCAGGCAGAGCGAGGGAGAGAGACCGAGGGCGCTTTCGGTTCGGTGCGTGGCGGAGTGAGGAGAGCGCGGCATAGCTGGCTCGACGATGGGGTTCAGTTCCCGATAGACGGTTGACAGACGGCCTCCGGTGAAGTTGGATTGAGCACCGGCGGGCGTTCCGCGGCAATGTGGTCCGCGAGAGCCGTGTGCCGGCCGACTAGAGACCGGGAAGTACGAGCACCTTACCGTGAGGTTCGGATTCCAACTTGCGGTAGGCGTCAATGATCTGGTTGAGTGCGAAGCGCCCGGCGATTTCACTGATGATCGAGGGTCTCTTTACGGCCAGGGTGAGCCCCTCCGAAATCAGGGCAGGAAACTCGGAGACACCTTCGACCCAATGCATCCCGTTGTACTTCGTGACAAAAAGCGATCCGGAAAACAGTTGGTGGAGGTTGATAGCGGGCGCCGGACCGGATAGTTCCCCGTAACTAATCAGGCAGCCTCGCGGCGCGAGCGATTGCAGGCTGGTTTCGCAGGTGGAAGCGCCGATGGGATCAAACACGGCGGCGACACCGCGGCCGCCGGTATATGCGTGTATGGCTTCACGCACATCCTCAACGGCTCGGTCGATAACGTGGACGGCCCCCGCGGCGCGCACGGCGTCTACCCGTTTGCCGCTGGCGATACCGATGACTTTGACTTGCTGACTCGCCAGAATGGCCACAAGCATTCGACCAACCGCGCCGGCGGCTCCCCATACCACGGCCTCCCTTCCTTTGAGCGGCCAGACCCGCGCGAGCCCACCGGCGGTGAGGCCGGCAACTGCCAGGCACGCGGCATCTTCGAAGCTGAGGCCGTCAGGAATTGGCACGAGCATGGAAGCCGGCGCCGCCACAAAGGTCGCGCATGATCCGATGACCGCTGCCCAGCACACCCGGGTCCCCACGGATATCGGCGTCCCCGGCCCGGCCGCGACTACGACCCCCGATCCCTCTCCACCAAGTGGGTACGGAAAGGGCAGGCGAACGGTGTAGTTGCCGGAACGAATCAACGTCTCGGCATGGTTGAGGCCGGCAGCTTCGACTCTAACCAGCGCCTCGCCTGTTTGGAGAGGAGTCAGTTGCTCCACAGAGACCTCAATCACCTCCGGACCGCCGGCCCGGAGCGCCCGGGCAACCCGGCGCTGAGCAGGTTGATTCATGATGCATCACCACATCATCGAATCCCGTATGGTAGTGCGGCGTTCGACCCGACAGCAAGGCCGGATGAGCATTTTCAGATCAACTTTGACGCTTTGCCGCCAATTCGTACCCCGGCCGGTCCCGAATCACAGGCCAACCTGGGATCATGCAGTGATTTCCGCGAGGCGAAGCCCTAAGGAAGAGTAAGTTTCGGTGGCCGGCGCACCTGAACTCTCAACTCACCGCTCTCTCCGGGAGTGCACCGATCTTTGCTTCTTCGGCCGGGGTCATTTCGTTCAGCGCGAAGGCGGTGGGCCACATGCGGCCTTCGTCGAGCTTCGCTTTGTCGCTGAAGCCGAACTTCGCGTACCTCGTCCTGAACTTTTGTCCACTTTGGAAGAAGCAGACGACGTTGCCGTCCTTCGCATACGCGGGCATCTCGTACCAGGTTCTCGGCGAGAGGGCTGGAGCATGGGTTTTGGTGATCGCATGAAGCCGCTCGGCCATGCCGCGATCCGGCTGCGGCAGAGCCGCTCCTGACGGACTTCGGCGTGCTCTTCTTTGCAGCTTTCATCGTGTTTTTCTTCCGACGAGGGTATCAACGCTGCGCCGACCTGCATACTCAGCCAACGACGGCCCTGATCTTTGCCAGATGATGCCAACTGTGCCGGACCGCATGATCCTCGATCAGGAAT
>CAZXCO010000786.1:0-2652 GCA_964639095.1 uncultured Solibacteraceae bacterium | reverse complement strand
CTCACCGAATCCTGTTGCACGCGGGCCCGGAAGTTTCGCGCTATCGGCCCGGGATCGCCGAAATGCGCGAGCGCGGCGGCGAGACGACGGTTTATGTATGCGAAAACTTCACCTGCCGGGAGCCGGTGACGCGGGAAGAGGATCTCGCCGGATTGCTAAGATAGTTTCTTTCACACGCACACTTCACATAAAAAACAAGGAGAAGCACATGGAGCGCGCAGGAGCCACTACGTTGATGGGAAACCCGATGACTCTCGTCGGACCCGAATTGAAGGTGGGACAGACGGCGCCGGATTTCACGGCCCTCGACAACGGGCTGAAGCCGGTGAAGCTGAGCGATACAGGGCACAAGACCCGAATCTTCAGCGTGGTTCCCTCGCTGGATACGCCGGTGTGCGACGCCCAGACCAAGCGCTTCAACGAAGAAGCCGGCAAACTCGGCGATGTCGATATTTACACCGTCAGCATGGATCTTCCCTTCGCCCAGAAGCGCTTCTGCAATTCGTTCGCGCTGGACAAGGTGAAGATGCTTTCCGATCACAGGGACGCCTCATTCGGCACAGCGTGGGGCACGCTGATCAAGGAACTGCGCATTCTGAGCCGGGCCATCTTTGTGGTCGGCCCGGACGACAAGCTCAAGTATGTGGAGTACGTCCCGGAAGTGTCGCAGCATCCGAACTACGAAGCCGCCCTGGCCGCCGTCAGGAGCTAACCTGCAGTACGGACCCCTGCGGAACCCGGCCATCAGCCTGAGCGGCAAACTGCGCCAGAGCAAGCTGGTGCAGGGTGGCCTGATTGTGGGGGCATGCATTCTGCTCGGCAATATCACGGGGTTCTTCCGCGCCGCCGTGACGGCCTATCTCCTGGGCACGCACACGGGGGCCGATGCGCTGGCCACGGCCATTGGACCCCTCGATACTCTGAACTCCGCGTTCGTCAACACCATGCTGTTCGCCTTCGTGCCGATGCTTCTGCTTCGGAACGAGGGCGACCGCATGGCATTATTTGCGCACGCGTCGCGCATTTTCGCCTCGATTCTGGCGGGCGTGAGCGTTCTGACGGCGCTCTTTGCCCCGCAGTTGATTGCGGTGCTCGGGCCGGGCCTCGCGCCGCCGGCGCGGGCGGAGGCGGTGTCGCTGTTGCGGTGGCTCGCTCCCTCCACGCTTTTCGGCGCGGGCGCGTCGATCTACTCGGCGCTGCTGTATGCGAACCGGCGCTTTGCCATCCCCGGGCTGTATCAGACGTGTCTCAACGGGGGGACCATTGCCGGCGCTCTGGTGCTGAGGAACTCGATGGGCGTGGAGGGATTCGCGATCGGCTATACCACGGGCAGCGCCGCGCAACTCCTGCTGACCTGGTTTTTCAGCCGCGATCTGCGCCGCCATCCGGAATCGCCGCTGCGGGTCCCGCTGGCGGAAGTGGTGGTGAGGCCGGGAATGTTTCTCCTGTATGCGGGGCTGATTGCGGGCAATCTTGTGGTGACCCGGATCTTTGCGACACATGCGGGGCAGGGAATCGCGGCCGCGTTCGATTACAGCATGCGCTGCTCGAGTGTCGTCCTTGCGTACCTGGTTTACCCCGTGGCTGCGACGCTTGTCCCGGAGATCGCGCGCCTGCGCGGAACCAACGAATGGCGAAAGGCATACTCGCTGATCGACCGGAGCGTGCTGCTGATGGCAGTGGCCGCGACGGTTTCCTGTCTGGTGGGAGTCCTGCTGCGGACGCCGGTGATCGCGCTGCTCTTCCAGCGCGGCAATTTCACCGCCGAATCGACGAGGCTGGTCGCAAGCGTCTTTCTCGGTTTTGCCCCGAGCCTGATCGGTTGGGCGCTGCTGGACCTCATTGCGCGCTGCTTCTTCGCTCTGAACCGGCCGAAGATGCCGGTGGTGGCGGCGTTCATTCCGATCTCGGTGAATTTCGTGGTGACTTCGATTCTGCTGGCGCAGGGACGCCTGGCGAACCCGGTGATGCTGGGGATGGGGCCCACGGCGGGGCTTCTGGCCGGGTTTGCGGTGTTGTTTGCGATGATTCACCTGCGGCGGAGTCTCGAGAGAGAGGCTTCTCTCGTGGAAGTGGGCTGACTCCGCCGCGGCTTGCTGCTACGGCTCTTCTACTGCGACGCTGCTGCGGAGCGTCCCGCGATCATGCCGCGAATCCGCTCGGTCATGGCCCGCACGCGCTCCAGTCCGCCGGGAGCGGCGATGCACAGCTGCTCCAGATTCCGGAACATGTTGGGACTGCCCATCTTCTCCCGTAATTGTGGAAGAATCGCTTCGATCTTCCCGAACGCAATCACGTGCTCCCCGGAACTGGCGTCGAACATCGCGGCATCGATGGCCCCGTTCAGAACGAATGACGCGGCCATCTCCCAGTACGACAGAACCATCCGGATATGGCCGCTGTGCGGACCCGTTATCCCGGCCATATAGTCCTCGACCGACCGGGGATCAAACGTCATGAAATAGTTGCGCGCCTCGCGCATGACCGGCTCACGGCGCAACTCATACAGCTTCAGGATCAGATTCGCGCTATCGACAGGTGTTGGCATATATCGTCTGTCCTCTCTTGTCTGGAGTTCTTGCTTCCGTATGCTGGAATTTAACAGGTGCTCGGCAATCCTCCCGCCCTCGCGGCGGTCTTCGACGTCTGGCG
>CAZXCO010000785.1:0-4996 GCA_964639095.1 uncultured Solibacteraceae bacterium | reverse complement strand
CACGATCTGACGCATTATGCCGTCGAGACGTCGCTCGCTTACCGGCGCGGATTCTTCGGCCTGATCGACGAAGGCTGGGATGTGGAGGATACGACGGGCAGAGGCAGGCGCGGCCCACTGCCACCGGAAGCGGTCGAGGTGGAGAGATTGGTCGGCGTATTCGATTCCGAGCGCGCGTGCGGGACTCTCTGGACGCCGGAAGAGTTCAACTCCTTCGCGCCGCGGCCTCTCAGCGAAGCGGAAATCCGGCGTGTCCGCGAGGCTCGTTCGGAGCTGTTCCAGCGGTGGTTCGCCGTCGCGCCGGGCGAAAGGCTTCGGCTGACGTTTACGGCGGGGGGCTAAACCTCGAACCGGACGCCCTGGGCCAGCGGTAGCTCCGTCCCGTAATTGATCGTATTCGTCACCCGGCGCATGTAGGCTTTCCATGCGTCGGAGCCCGATTCCCGGCCGCCTCCTGTATCCTTCTCGCCGCCGAACGCGCCGCCGATCTCCGCGCCGGAGGTTCCGATGTTGACATTGGCGATGCCGCAGTCGGAGCCGGAGGGAGAGAGGAACCGTCCTGCTTCGCGGATGTCGCCGGTGAAAATGGCGGAGCTGAGCCCCTGACGCACGCCGTTCTGAAGCGCGATGGCTTCTTCGATATTCCGGTACGGCATCACGTACAAAATGGGCGCGAAGGTCTCCTCGCACACGATGTCGAGGTTGCCTGCGACGGCTACGATCGCGGGGCGCACGTAAAATCCGCCCGGCGGCACTCCGTCGGTCACTCGTTCGCCGCCAAAGATCAGAGAGCCGTCCTGTGCGACCGCCCGGTCCAGCGCGGCGCGCATCTGGAGACCGGCGCGGTCGTCAATCAGCGGGCCAACGAGCACGCCCGGCTGCCTCGGATCGCCGATCGGCAGACGGCTGTAGGCGTCCCGAAGCTGGCCGATGACTTCGGGAAGGATGGATTCGTGGACGATCAGGCGCCGCAAAGTGGTGCATCGCTGCCCGGCCGTTCCCACTGCGGAAAAGACAATCGACGGGATTGCGAGCTTCCGGTCGGAAGAAGGCGCGAGGATCGCGGCGTTATTGCCGCCAAGTTCCAGGAGGCAGCGGCCGAGCCGCTCGCCGACCGCGACCGCCACTTGCCGGCCCATTGCGATGGAACCGGTGGCGGATACGAGCGGGATGGCTTCGGACCGGGCGATCCGCATCCCGGCTTCGCGCCCTCCCTGAATCACCTGTGAAAGGCCGGGCGGAATTCCGGCTTCGTCGAGCACGCTCTGCGCGGCCTGAGCGCACAGGGCGGCCTTTTCTGAGGGCTTCCAGATGACGGTGTCGCCGCAGACCAGGGCGATCATGGCGTTCCACGCCCAGACGGCCATCGGAAAGTTGAAGGCTGTGATGATGCCGACCGGCCCGAGCGGATGCCATTGCTCCATCATCCGGTGGTTCGGCCGTTCGGAGGCGATGGTCAATCCGTAAAGCTGGCGCGACAGGCCCGCGGCAAAGTCGCAGATATCGATCCACTCCTGAACTTCGCCCTCGGCTTCGGATGGAATCTTGCCGATCTCGCGGGTCACGATTGCCGCCAGGTCCGCCTTCCTCTGGCGAACGATCCCGGCAATCTTCCGGACAAGCTGGCCGCGTCCAGGCGCAGGTACGGACCGCCATTCGAGAGCGGCATTGCGCGCGCGTTCGATCGCGGCCGCTGTTTTTTCGGGCGAAGTCTCTTCCACCTGTCCGATGGCGGCGCCGTCGATGGGGGAACGGCAGGTGATGGAGACGGCGGTCATGCGGATGCCCGGCTCTCGTGTCCCGCATCGCGGGTGTAGTATTGGCCGAAACGGTTGGCGAAAAACGCTTCGAGCTCCACGTCCTCCTGCCGCACGAAGCCGCGCTTGACGGGAAGCTTGTCTTCCCGAAAAAGGTCGACGGCGACGCACGCGGCGGCCGCCGTGGTCAACTGGATGGCGCTCCAGTGTTCGCCCCCCACCTGCTGATGGTAAATCTTGCGCGCTTCGGTCTCTTCGGTGTAGAGGCCCTGCCGCCACCCCGACGCGGCGCAGAGGATCAGGACGACATCCTGGCGGGTCATGGGAATGGCGCGGTCGAAGATACGGCCCAGCTCGCGCTGGGTCTCCGGCGTGTCGCCCATTCTCAATCCATTGATCAGGAAGTCCATCAGGTAATGGTGGCCGGGATAGCGCAGCGTTTTGTAATTCAATTCATTCAACTTGCCGTCGAGGGTTTCGCACAGAGTTCCGAGTCCGCCTGAGGTGTTGAAGGCTTCGTACTCGACGCCGTCGATGGCGAACCGCTCCAGACCGTCGAGCGCCGGGGCCTCCTGCCGGCGGCCTCTGTGGATGACCTCGCAGGGCTTGCAGTATTCGTTGATCATGCCGTCGGTGGACCACGTCAGGTGGTACATCAACTGGTTGTGCGGGTACTCGGGCAGCGCTCCCACACGCATGCGCAGCGCGTCGAGGCGGTCGAACCGGTTCACCATGGATGCGGCGAGAATGCCGATGAATCCCGGGGCCAGCCCGCACTGCGGCATGAAAATCTGCCCCTCGGCGGCCCGGCTCGCCAGCTCGCGGATGCACCGCGTGGTTTCGACATCTTCCGTCAGATCGAAATAGGAGACGCCCGCTTCGAGTGCGGTGCGCGCGATCAGGCGGTTGACGTCGAAAGAGCAAGCCGAGAGGACAGCGGTGCGGCGGCCGCTTGCGAGCAGGCGCAGCTCCGCGGTGAGGCGCTGGATGTCGCCGGCCACATCGAGCGCGAGGGTGCGCACGGGCGCGGCGGCCGCGAGGCGCTCCAGGGCGCCGGGATCGTGATCCGCCACGATGACTTCGTAATCGCCGCTGTTGTGCAGCAGTTTTGCGATGCTGGCGCCAATCCTGCCTGCGCCGGCGACCAGAACAGGAAACATCAGGCCTCCTTGCCGCGCTCCAGTTCGAATTTAACATCCAATCCGGGAATAGTCCCGCCGGCTGATGGCTGCATTGCGGGCGCATGCCGGAAATTCGTATCCTGAAATTACCCAAGAGCCCGGCGTTCCCCGCGGGCGCCGGACCACCAAGCGGGACAGGAAAACATGGTGAATGTTACCCTCAATCGCCGCACCCCGAATTGACTCCCGGCGCGGCTTTCTTCCTTCTCAGGATCCTCTGATTCGTCTTCCCGGTGCGTTTGATGCCTGGGAAAGTGCGGCCCTTGAATTACCGAAGCGATTCGCTTCCGACAGCCTGCGGCGCAGTATCGAAACCCTGCCGCCGTTTCCGCTCGATCAAATCGCGAACGAACGCGAGCGGGAGCGGGCGATGACTCTTTTGAGCTATCTGGGCCACGCGTATGTCTGGCGCGGCCCGCGCCCCGCCGAGGTGCTGCCGAAAGTGCTGGCGATTCCCTGGCATGCGGTTTCGCGGCAACTCGGACGCCCGCCAGTGCTCAGCTACAGCAGCTACGCACTGCAGAATTTTTTCCGCCTCGGCCCGGCGCGCGAAATCGAATGCGGAAACATCGCGTTGATTCAGAATTTTCTCGGCGGCATTGATGAGGAGTGGTTCGTCCTCATTCATGTGGATATCGAGCGCAAGGCCGCGCCCGCTCTCGCCGTTCTTCACGACTGCCTGAATGCGGCGGAAGCACAGGATGCCGGGCGGCTGGAGACGCTTCTCGCCGCGGTCCAGGCCTCGGTTCAGGCCATGCACGGGACGCTCGCACGGATGCCGGAGTGGTGCGATCCGTATATCTATTACCACCGCGTCCGACCGTATCTGCACGGCTGGAAGGATCATCCGGATCTTCCGCGCGGGGTGATCTATGAAGGCGTCGGGGAGTATGGCGGCGAGGCGCAGCGGTTCCGGGGCGAAACAGGCGCGCAAAGCGCGATCGTCCCCGCGCTGGACGCCGCGCTCGGAATCAGGCATAAAGAGGACTTTCTGCGCTCCTATTTGCGGGAGATGCGGATTTATATGCCGCCCGCGCATCGGGCGTTCATCGAATCGCTGGAGGCGCGGCAATCGGTGCGGCCGTTTGTCGAGCGATGCCGGCGGGCTTCGCTCACCGCGATATACAACGCATGCGTTGAAGGCCTCGAGCGCTTCCGGACGCTTCATCTCGAGTATGCCGGCCGTTACATCTTCCGTCAGGCGCAGACGGATGAGAAAAATCCGCACGCGGTGGGTACGGGAGGCACGCCGTTCATGCCGTACCTGACGAAGCACCGGGACGAGACCGCGCATCATCGGATCGGGTGAGGCATCCGGCCGGATTTGCCCTCCGCATCGCGCCGCGCCCCCGGCTTTATCCGGTCATGACGCGGCGGACCGAACTCTGCCCCCGCGGCGGGAGTCCCCGCGGGGGCAGCCGTTCTTCTTCCTTGCGGCAGCCTCACCCATCCAGAAAGTCGGTTATGTTTCGGAAAATTCTCTGATAATCATTTGCGATCGCGGCGCTCAGCGAAAAAAATGTGAGAATTCATCGATGCCCGGAACACAAACCGAAGGGCTGCGCATTGAATTTCCTTAAGCCCCAGGACTGAACCAGGATTATCCATTTTCCCGGCGCCACAGTGTGTGGCAGCGGGCTGGACTCTGTGCCCGCGGCGGAGTTCGCGCGGCCTCAGGCATCCTCCCTTCCTCCGGCAGCCTCACCCATTCACAAAGTCGGCTGTGTTTCGAAAAGACCTCTGATAATCGTCTCCCTCGCGGCTTCCGGCAAAAAAATATGAGAATTCCTCGACACCCAAAACACAATGCGAAGGGCTGGACCTTCATTTTCTGAAGGTAAAAAACTCAACGAAGGTTATCCATTTTGCCAGCAGACCGATTGTGCGGAATATATGCGGGCGAAATTTATTAAAAAGTCCTGGAAATAAGTTTTATTATCCCGAAAGTGTATTGACAGTACCCGATAGTCACAGGTACTATTGGTCACTTAAGTACAAATAAGCACAAATATATGTCTCTTACAAAGGCCTTCCCGGAAGGCAAACGGTTGTCGTGTG
>CAZXCO010000784.1:0-9144 GCA_964639095.1 uncultured Solibacteraceae bacterium | reverse complement strand
AAAGCGGCGCCATCACCGTTCCGATATACCCCCGATGCCCCGTCAACAAGACTTTCATGTTTTTCTTTCCTTTCTTCTTCTCTCCAGATCTTCCAGGGAGCTTCGCCGGATTGCCAGAGCGACTCCAGGTATTTTTTCTCGCGGAGCGTGTCCATGCATTGCCAGAAGGATGTGTGCCGGTACGCCATCAACTGCCCGTCACGCGCGAGGCGCTCCAGAGGTCCTTTTTCGAAGTGCGAGGAATCCCCGTCGATGTAGTCGAAGACCCCGGGTTCCAGAACAAAGAACGCGCCGTTGATCCAGCCCTCGCGTGTCTGCGGCTTCTCTGAAAACTCGGTGACGACGCTCCCGTCGAGTTCGATATGCCCGAATCGCGCCGTGGGGCGCACGGCCGTGAGTGTCGCCAGTCTGCCGTGCGAGCGGTGGAACCGGATCAGCTGATTGATGTCGACGTCCGAGACTCCGTCTCCCCAAGTGAGCAGAAATGTTTCTTTTCCGATAACCGGAGCGAGGCGCTTGATGCGGCCGCCGGTCTGCGTGTCGATACCCGTATCGATCAGATCGACGGTCCAGTCGCACCGGCTGCCCTCGTTCATCCGGACCTCTCCGGTTCCCATGTGGACAGTCAGGTTCCGGTTCAGAGACGCGTAGTCGATCATGTACCGCTTGAGGACTTCGCCTTTGTAGCCGAGGGCGATGACGAAATCGCGGTGTCCGTGCCAGGCGTACTGCATCATGATGTGCCAGATGATCGGCCGGCCGCCGATTTCAACCATCGGCTTGGGCTTGGTTTCCGTCTCCTCGGACAGACGGGAGCCGACACCGCCCGCAAGAATCGCGACTTTCATAACTGTCCTCCCTGTCGTTACCCGTCCCGGCAGTAACCACCGTGATCCTTTACTACTTAGTAAGCGCCGTCACCCAGAAGCACCAGCAGTGGAGTTTTCGCAAGTATGACGAGATCAAGGATCAGAGACCAGTTACGGACATATTCCTGGTCATACCGGACCATATCGTCGAAGGGAAGATTGCTGCGCCCGCGAATCTGCCACAGCCCGGTGATGCCCGGGCGCGTTTTCGACCGCTGCCTCGACCAGATCACGAACCTCGGGCTCATGCCGTCCGGCCCCAGATCCTCCGCCGGCAGGGGACGCGGTCCCACCAGGCTCATGTCGCCGCGCAGCACATTGATCAACTGCGGCAGTTCGTCCAGACTCAGCCGGCGCAGAGTACGGCCCACGGGAGTAACCCGCGGATCGTGCCGCATCTTGAAGATATGCCCGTCCTTTTCGTTCTGGTGCGCTACCAGAGAGCGCCCGCAGTTCACGTACATCGAACGGAACTTGAGAAAGGTGAAGTGCCGGCCCCCTTTCCCGACGCGAGGCGAGCGATACAGAAGCGGACCGCTGGACGTCGCTTTCACCGCGATCGCGATGAGAAACAGCAGCGGTGCAAGCGCGAGAAGAAGGGCGGACGCCAGAACGATGTCGAGCAGGCGCTTGGCCGTTTCCTGCCATGGCGCCAGAGACCGCCAGTCGACGTCGACCAGCGGAACGCCCTCTTCCGCGCTGTCCCCCGAATAGAGCGACCAGCTCATTGTGACGCCCATCCGCGCAGAGATTTCCGCGCAGGTTTCGACGTCGCGGAGCGGGACCTGATTGTTCACCAGCACAATCTGTCCCACGCGCTCGCGATTGATAAGCGCCGCGAGATTCGCCGTCGTCCCGAGGACCGGGACGCCGCCGGCCGGTTCAACCGGATGGCCCGCCGGCAGAATGATTCCACGAACGAACATGTGCTCCGGCTGGCGGCGGAGGCGTTCCACGAGCGCATCAGCCGACGAACGGTCACCGAGCACGGCGATGTAGTCCCCGGCGGGCAGATCGCGCCCGAGACGTATGGCGAGAGCACGGGCGCTGAATCTGGAGGCCGTCAGCAGCAGAAAACTCATGGGCGAGAAGATCAGCATGAAGACCCGTGACGTATCGCGGCTGATGTCATTCGCGAAATACATCATTGAGGTAGTTACAAGCAGAACCATCACTGTGGTCTCCGCGACGCGCCGTATATTGGTCAGAACCTGCGTGCGAAGCGGGGCGGAGTAGACGCCGCGAAAAGCCGCTGCCGCAACCCATGCGACAAGAATCCAGGCAAGGGGCGGAGCCCACTGCCGCGCGTGCGATGAGGTCAGACTGTGGCTCGCAACCGGATTCAGCAGAACCCGCGAGACCACGCTCAGATACCAGGCGCTGACAAGGGCGATAAGATCGCAGAGGAGTTGTGAGAACCGGTAGAGGTTTCTTCGGGAGACCATAAATGATTTGAATGGCGTTCAGCCGACACTTGGGAGAATAGAGTCTATTTACTGGACGGGCAAGCTCTCAAGAGTGCAGATCTCCCTATCTTTTGGGCATTGCAGAAGACGTATCGGGTGTAACTAACATGGGTTGTAAGTTAGTTATTCATCACAGATAAGGTTGTTATCGGAGCTTATCGATACACCTTTGGATGCCAAATGAAATATTTATTCGCGTGCCGGGTTGTTCGCGCTGCCGGCCTGAGGGGGACCAGGGGCACGCAGGTTTAAAAGGATGGAATGAGGATCCGGGCCCGTTTATTGAAATGTGGGTGGGAATCCAGACATCGGATGCCTGAACAGGACTGTGCCGGAGTGCCTGGACTGCCTGCCTTTCGAGAGGTCACCGCCGGTGAAAAATCGTTAGGCAAGCTTTATGCAAAACTTTTATTCAGCCAGAATAAAGAGTAGAGAATGTTACCGAAACTTACTCCAAAGCGGCTCAAAAATTACAGTTAAAAAACTTTAGTACCGCCGCCTTTTCTGCAATTGAAGGTACACTGCCTACCTAAACAGATTGAGCCCGGCCGCGCCCTGCGTCATCAGGGCAGGAGAAACGAACGAATGTCACCCGTGTCAGTGATCAGAGTGCTTCTCGTGAGGAACCGCCTGCTCTATCGCGAAGCACTTGCAGTGCTGCTGGAATCGCAACCGGATCTGAAAGTCGCGGCCCACGTGGCCACGGTTGAGGATGCGGCCCGCGTCATCGGTTTAACCAGTCCCATTCATTGCGCCGTGCTGGAATTCGAATCCGGTCAACTGGATACGTTTTGCGCCGGCCTGAAAGTACTCAGACAGCATTCACGCATTCTTCTGGTTGGAGATATTACACGCTATCAGGAACTCGAGGTCCTGCGGCCCATGGTGGCCGGCATTCTCCCCAACACTTCAAATGGCGGGACCTTGATTGAAGCGATCCGAAGGATATCGTCGGGTCAGACCTGGGAGGATTTGCCGTTCCTCGACGGCTCGGCCGCGCTGCCGCACACCCGGCGCGGTCCGACGTTCACCGAGCGCCAGCAGATGGTGCTGCATCTGGTCTGCGAGGGGATGTCGAACAAGCAGTGCGCACATACGCTCGGTGTGTCTCCCAGTTCGATCAAATGTACCGTTCAGCAGCTGTTCCTGAAGACGAAAACCAACAGCCGGTCACAACTCGTACGCCACGCCATGGAAGATCTTCGGTACATCGTGGGGCAGCCCTTTCCCCGGGAGAGGCCGCGCGAGTCCATGGCGCTGGTTCGTTCCGCGGGGGAAGCGGCGCAAAAACTCGCCGATACGGGATAGCGGGCGTGGCGTAGCGACCGCGACGAGTTTGACGAACGCTCCACCACACCGAAAGGAACCGGGCCCTTCGATGCCGGATCATTTACAAGGTATAGACTGCATTCTCTGCGGGGCGCCCGCTGTTCCGTTTTTTGAGCTGCCTTCGGTTCCGGTGAATGTGTCGCAGTTGTTTTTCGACGCGGAGGAGGCGCGGAACGCTCCTGCCGGGAAACTCGCACTGGCGTTTTGCTCCTCCTGCGGGGGCGTCTTCAATGCGGCCTGGGATCCGTCGCGTTTCACCTATGACACGCGCTACGAGAATTCTCTGGATGCATCGGAGGTATTCGATGAGTATGCCGGCGCGCTGGCGCACCGGCTGGCCGCCGCGTACCCGCTGGAAGGCGGGACGATCGTCGAAATCGGCTGCGGCCAGGCACGTTTCCTCGAACGGCTCTGCTCCGCGGCAAAGGCCGCCGGGATTGGCTTCGATCCGAGCTACACGGGTGGCGGCGATGGACGCGTGCGAGTCGAACGAAGGTTGTTCGATCCCGCCAGCGCGCAGGGGGCAGCCATGATCCTCTGCCGTCACGTTCTCGAACACCTTCATCATCCGCACGAATTTCTCGCCGGTCTTGCTGCTGCCTGCAAAGACTCCGGCAGCGTGGTCCTGTATTTCGAAGTCCCGAATGCGGCCGTCATTTTCAATGGCGTGATTCCCTGGGACCTTATTTATCCGCACATCTCGTATTTCACGATCGGATCGTTCTCGCGACTGTTCGCGCGGGCGGGCTTTCATGTTCTCGCGGCCGGTACGGCATATTCCGATCAGTTTCTGTATGTGGAGGCAACGCCGGGGGCCGCTGTGCGGGACGCGCGAGCGGAGGCGGATCCGGACATTGCCGTTCTGGCACGCGGATTTTCGGACCTTTTGAGTTCGATTGTGCTGTATTGGACCAACCTGTTGGTTCGGGCGAAAGAAACCGGCACACGGGTGGCGCTGTGGGGCGCCGGCGCCAAAGGAGTCACTTTTCTGAACGCCGTTCCTGGTGCTCGCGATATTGCCTGCGTTGTCGACCTCAATCCGCGAAAGCATGGCTCGTTCATTCCCGGGACCGGCCAGAAGGTCAGCCCTCCGGAGATCCTGCGTGAATTCCGCCCCGAAGTGGTGATTGCGGTGAATCCGATTTATCTGGCCGAGATCCGGAGGGAACTCGACAGGCTCGGACTCGACGCCGTCGTCGCCGCCGGTCCGGAAAAACAGGCTCAGGCAGCTTAAACAACCCTGTTCAGGAGTCGACTTCGCTGTTGGACGGCTGCTTCAGTCGCTGTGCCGGCCCTGCTTCGATGGCGCGGCGGATGGCCTCGGTCAGTTCGGAGACATGTGCGCTTGCGTTCACAATGGCGAGGGAAGATCCCTCGCCATACGAAATCGCCGGGCAACTTTCGTTGGAAATGAGGACGACGCCGGTGTGTCTGCGCCCCAGGACGCGGAAAGCCTCAAAACCCTTGCTGTTCGAGTCGATCAGGACCAGATCCGGGGCCAGGCGGTCCCATAAATCCGCCAGTCTGCGGCCAGTGGAGGCTTCGCCGACGACGACGACATCCATCCCGCCTTCGATAACGGTTTTGAATGCGCTTCTGATTGCGGCGCTCGCGCCCGCCACAACTGCCCGGATGGTCATGAGTCCCCCAACTGTATGAATCGAACTCCGTGATATGAACCCCGGCCCATGGGCTGCTGGCGCCGGCATCTGCGTTCCCCATCCGGTGCTTTCGAGACTCCCCGATTTCAGCGTCTCCCCTGCCACCCTGACGGACGTCACGAAAGGCCGTATTTGCACTATATCAAGCGCTCCGGATGTACGGATCGCGCGCGAAGGATGCAGTTACCAGAGGAATTCCGGCCTGTTGGGGCGGAGTCCGGTGGCATAGTCACGGGCCGGAGGCGCCGTTTCCGCAACGGCTCTGTACGATCCGGCCCGTGGGGCTCTGCCCGCGATTGCGAGCCCGGCCCCGGAGAAGATTACGAGTATGAATCCCGGTTCTTCGAGCCAGGAGTACATCAGGCCAAGGACGACGGCCATGGCCAGCGAGGCGGCTGCGGCTGTTGTTTGCCATGATCGATAACTTCCAAGCTCGCGCCAGATGAGGAAAAGTCCCCAGACGTACACCGACAGTCCCAGCGGACCAAGGTCGCCGATGATTCCTGCCCAGCTGGAAATGCTGGACCAGGCTGAGGAGCTTCTCCAGAGATAGTTATGGTTCGAGACGGCCAGGATGTCGATGGTTACCGGTGACGTCTTGATTCCGATGCTTTGCAGGGGCGCTTCCCCGGTCATCACGGCGATGCGGCTGATCGAGTTCCCCGGGCCGACGCCGAGCAGCCATCCGGTGGGGCTTTCATTCATATGTTTTGCGAGGATATCGAGCCCGGCAATCTTGCCTTCCATTCCGTTCTCGAGAGTCGTGGTATCTGAGAGTTTCTGCAGCGGGGTGTAAGCCAGATAGGCAAACGCCATCAGCGCGCCGATAAATGCCGTGGGAATAACGAGCTTCACGAGCGATCTCCGCTGCAATACGGCGAGGAGATACACGACCGGAGGGATGAAACAGGCGATGACCTGTTTTGCGTCGGAAAGGATCGGCACAATCCCGAGCGCCACTCCCGCGGCAATGGCCCAGCTTTTCTGGATCCCGCTCGAGGCCAGAGCCTTGGCGATGCAAAACAGAACACCGGTCAGCGCGATTGCGCCAACCACGTGTGCGCCGGCGCCCTGGGCGACGAAGGTACCCTGGACGAGGTCCGGATTGCCGCGCGCCAGGAATGCATCCTGAAAAATCGTAAGTGGAACCTGAACCAGTGTGATTCCGGCGAGGAGTTGCCAGAATCGCAGTGTCGCGGCCGCCGCGGGCCGCGCATGCACGATCGCGAAGACGGCCAGGAACGGTTCGACCAGAACCATCCAGACAAGGAGGGGCTTCGCAAACTGGCCGCCATTCAAAGCCCACGAAAGAATGCACACGCTCAGGAGCGCTGCGAGAAATCGCAGTAATTGCCGCGCCAGCGGCGAGAGTGACCGGCGCTGCATCAGGGCCGCTGCGAATCCTTCGACGACAAGGACGAAATGCAGATAGTTCACCAGCCTGGGAACACCCGCCAGCATGAGGATCCGGGAGGCGCAGGCTGCTACGACCGCGGCTGAGATCAGAACCATGGGTCCCAGCTGCAGAATGCCTGCAAACAATACTGCGGCGGCGACGATCAGAGCCACCATGGGATTGAGGGCGAGAGAGAGTCCGACTGCGGCGCAGCCGAGGACGATCCACAGGGCGAAGCGGTCCCTTGTCACAGACGATCCCCTGCTTCCGCCGCCGGGAAACGGCGGAATCTGAAATTCGGCTTTGAAAATCCGGCGGGAGGAAGAGTCATCACTTTAGGGACGGCGAGCCAAGGTAGTCGGATCATAAACTGGAGCCAGAGGTTGGGTCAACTCACCGAAAAGACACGTGCGCCTGTCTTTTGGCATAGCTGCGGAATACTCATCGTCCGAAAATTCACGGTCCGGTCGAAAACTTCGTTATGAATTGTCCCTATCCGGTTATCCCGGCTGATTCCCCGCGACCTTTTATCCGGATCCGGGACCGGCGCGAAAACAGGATAGTAAGCTTTCTTGCAGGCCATCGAATCGATATGCAATTAAAAGAGGAAGTCTGCGCGCGCATCGAGGCCGTCGGAATTCTCCCGGCCATTCGGGTCCCTTCCGCCGAAGATGCGCTGTTTGTAGCCGGTGAGATGTTCCGCTGGGGAATCGACGTTGTGGAACTGACGATGACCGTCCCTGGTGCGCTGGAGGTGATCGCCGAATTGTCTCGCAACATTCCGGCCCTGAGAGTGGGGGCCGGAACGGTGCTGGATCTGAAGAGCGCGGGAGACTGCATCGATGCGGGAGTTTCCTTCATTTCCAGTCCCGGACTGGATCCGCGGATCGTCGAATTTACGGCGCGGCGGAACGTGGCGGCGATTCCGGGCGCGCTGACGCCGACCGAAATCATGATGGCGAGCGACGCCGGCGCCGATCTCATCAAGATTTTTCCGTGCGCGTCGGCCGGCGGACCGAGTCACATCCGGGCGTTAAAGGCGCCATTCCCGGATGTTCCGCTCATCGCCGCCGGCGGCGTGGACCAGGTCACGGCGAGCGAGTTTATTCGCGCCGGAGCCGTGGCGCTGGGGATCGGAGAAAAGCTGATTCCGCCGGATGCCGTCCGCCATCGCGACGAAAGCTGGATTCATGAACTGGCCGGGCGATTCCTCGGGATTGTCCAGCGCACGCGCGCGGAACTGGCATCCGAAGGGCAGCCGCAGCGCTGAAGTTCCGGGTGGTGAACACGGGGGACCGATGTCCGGCCAGGTGCTATCATCGATACCGTCCCATGGATCAGGCCAGCCGGATCATCGCTCGATGGACGGGCGTATCCGATGTCGTCTCGCAGGAGCGCATTGCTGTCGGAGCATGGAAGCGGGCTGTCGGCAAAAAAATCGCGCAGCACACTCGGGCTTTGAAGCTGGTCCGAACCACTCTCGTGGTCGAAGTGGATGATGAGATCTGGCGGAAGAATCTGTGGAGTCTGCGTTACCAGATCCTGCGGAATCTGGAGAAGGCTGTCGGACCGGAAATCGTCAGCACCATCGAATTGCGTGTGATGCCACCGCGCCTCGGCCCCGGGCGGGAAACGGAATCGCGTCTGGATCCCGGCGTGCCGCTCGATGAAGCGGACAGCATTGCAGACCCGGGACTGCGCCGGATCTACAAAGCCGCCCGCCGCCGCGAAACGGCCTGAAGAAAGCGCAAAAAGTCGCAAAAGGAAACGACTTGAAGCTGACCGAAAAAGAAGTACGATACGTTGCGAATCTCGCGAACCTCAAACTGACTGCCGCGGAGATCGACCGCATGGTCCACGACCTCGGCAGCATCCTCGAACATATGGATCGTCTGGCCGCTGTCGATACCGAGGGCGTGGAACCCATGACGCAGGTGCTCTATGACGCCGGAGAAACGGCGACTCTGCGTCCCGATGTGGAGCGGGCGCCACTGGGAAATGACCTCGCCCTTGCGAATGCGCCGGTGTCGGGCAACGGGTATTTCAAAGTTCCGAGAGTCATCGAGCGATGAGCGCGGCGACTATTCCCTCCATTCGCGAAGGGTTGTTGCGCAGGGAATTCAGCGCTGTGGAAATCGCGCGCGAGGCGCTGGTTCACGCTGAGCGCGAGAATCCGAAGACGAATGCGTTTCTCTCGTTCGCTTCCGAGCGTGCCCTGGAAACGGCGGAGCGCGTCGACGGCCGGATTGCCGCCGGCGAAGATCCCGGGCTCCTTGCGGGTGTGGCCGTCGCCATCAAGGACGTGATCCTCACCAAAGGGCTGCGGACGTCGTGCGCCTCCCGAATGCTGGAGCACTATGTGCCGCCCTACGACGCAACGGCTGTGGAGCGGATCGAGGCGGCTGGCGGGCTGATCATCGGAA
>CAZXCO010000783.1:0-6368 GCA_964639095.1 uncultured Solibacteraceae bacterium | reverse complement strand
GCGCCCTCGGAATCGCGGAAGGCCTTGTACGCCGCGGCGTGAAGTTCAGCTGGAGCATTCAGGCCTCGACGAACCTCGTTTCCCGCTTTACGGTGGAAGAGTTGAAGCTGCTGCGGCGCGCCGGGCTCTCGCAGGTGGCGCAGGGGGCCGACAGCGGGTCGCCCAAAGTCATGCGCCTGATGAACAAGACTTTCCAGAAGATCGAGACGATCTACACCGCCGCCGACAAGCTTTCGCAGGCGGGAATCCGGCCCTCATTCAATATGATTTTCGGGTTCCCCGGCGAGGGCGAAGAAGAGCGCCGCCAGTCGATCGCGCTCATTATGGACGTCTGCCGCAAGTTCCCCGGCGCGGAGTTCTGGACGAATATCTTCACCCCTTATCCCGGCGCTCCGGTCATGGAACATGCCTTCGAGCTGGGGATTCACGTGCCGAAAACGCTGGAGGGCTGGGCTGATTTCTTTCCGCGCTACACCATGCTTCCCTGGCTCGAAGGGCGCAAGCACCGTGAAGTGCAGACCATGCGCGAATACCTGCGCATCGCCTTCAACCGCGTGCCTATCGGCGTGCAACAGAAGAACGGGCTGCAGCGTCTGGTCCATGGCATGATCGGGGTACCCGCCCGCTGGCGGCTCGACCACAATTTCTATTCGCTCCCCTTCGAACTGTGGCTGAAGGATATGGCAAACCGGCTGCTGGCGCCGCCGAAATCCAAAGTCGACGCGCATCAGCTCGAAGCCGAGGCCGTCACGTGCTGAAGGAACGGCCCGGCGATCCCGATACCGGCGGCGCCGGCGGAAAAGTTCTGCTGTTTCTGCCGCCTTATGCCGGCCAGCTCCTCGGGCCTCCGCTCGGGCTGCTGAGCCTGGCGGCCTCGCTGCGCCAGAACGGCTACGTGCCGGGCATCGTTGACGGGGCGCTCGACCCCGCCTATCTCTCCCGAATCGCGGCGGAAATCGGAGACTGTCTCGCCTTCGGCGTTTCTCTCCTCACGGGCCCGATGATCCTTGCCGCGATCGAAGCCAGCCGCCTCGTGCGCCGGATCCGCCCCGACATTCCCATCATCTTCGGCGGATGGCATCCCAGTCTGCTTCCCGCCCAGACGCTCGCCGAGGACTTCGTTGACATTGTGGTGCGCCATCAGGGCGAAAAAACGCTCGTGGAAATTCTGCAGCGGCTGGAATCCGGAAAGCCGCTCGATATGGTCCAGGGCTGCTGGTTCAAGCGGGGCGGACAGATCCACCACAACCCGGACCGGCCGGCCTCTCCCCTCGCCGCCCTGCCGCCGCCCGCATACGATCTCGTCGATTTCGATGCCTACGAGCGGGCCGGCGGCAAACGCAAGCTTCCCTATGCCACGAGCACCGGTTGTCCGTACGCCTGCAATTACTGCACGGACATGGTGTTCTACAACCGGCGCTTCAATCCGTATGACGTGTCCCGTGTCGTGGAGGAGGTTACGACTCTCGTCGGACGGCATCGTCTCGACGAAGTCGCGCTGGTCGATTCCAATTTTCTCGTCGATGTGCATCGCGCCGTCGCCATCGCACGGGGCTTTCTCGATTCCGGCGTGAGTTTCCACTGGACCTTCCAGGCATCCACAGACCTGCTCTGCCGGATGAGCGACGAAGATGTGGCGCTGCTCGGCGCGAGCGGAGTGAGCCATATCGGATTCGGCACCGAGTCGGCTTCTCCGGAAATTCTCGAAAAGATGAACAAACGGCATCAGAATATTGCGGATATCGCCGAAGCGGCCCGCAAATGTGCGCAGGCGGGCATTCGCGTGACGTTGAATCTGATTTTCGGATACCCCGGCGAGGAAGAGAGCCACCGCCGGGAGACGCTGCGGGTCATGGGCGACATCGCCGCCCGTTTCGATAACGTTACATTTTCGCCGAATGTCTTCGTGCCCTATCCCGGGATTCCCATCTGGCCGCAGTTGCGGGAGCGCGGGCTCAGGGAACCGGAAACGCTTGCCGGCTGGGCCGATATCGATCTGGGAAGCAACAGCCTGCCGTGGCTGGGCGGCCGGGCTTATGAAACGTTGCAGCGCGGGATTTCTTATTTCCTGCTTGCGAACCAATTAAATAAAATCCGGCGGAAATCGAACTCCGCCGCCCTTCAATCTTTCGTGAATATGCTGCGGCGGCCGCTGCACTGGCGTTTGCGTCACCATTGTTTCGGATGGCCTGTCGAGTTATGGTTGTCTATGGCGAACGAATGGCTGGTGGTGCGGCGCTCGCTGCTGACGGGGCAGGCGCTCAGCCATGGTCTTACACGAACAGGCTGAACTGCGATGGCGGACGTTCTTCTGACTCACAGCAACAACGTTTTCTCCGACCGCAAGCAGGTGGAAAAAATGCAGCCGTACCCTCCGCTGCAGACGATTCTTGCCGCCGCTGTCATGCGGCAGCAGGGGATCGGCGTTGCGTTATTTGATCCGACTCTCCTTCCGGCAACGCCGGAATCGGCCGGAAAATCTCTCATCCTTGAATTTGAAGGCGCGCTCGATGCGGAATGCCCGCGCCTCGTGGTCGTCTGTGAAGACGACTTCAACTTCCTTTCGAAGATGTGCCTCACGCGCAATCGGGAACTGGCGTTTGAAATGGCGCGGGCGGCACGCCGGAGGGGAATTGCGGTCGCCGCCCACGGGTCCGACGCGACGGACCACGCGCAGCAATATCTCGCGGCGGGATTCTCCTTCGTTCTGATCGGAGAAGTGGAAGACACTTTGCTCGAGCTGGCCGAGGGCAGGCCGCCGCACTCGATCCGGGGCCTTGCCTTCGACTGCGCGGGCTCAATCCACTACAATCCGCCCCGCGAAGTGAGAACCGACCTCGACAGTCTGCCCCTGCCGGCCTGGGACCTCGTGGATGCCGGGCTGTACCGCCGGGCGTGGAATGAGGCGCACGGGCATTTTTCGCTGAACATGGCGTCGAGCCGCGGCTGCCCCTATCACTGCAACTGGTGCGCGAAGCCGATCTACGGCCAGAAGTATCATTACCGGTCGGCCCGGTCGGTCGCGGCCGAAATGCTGTATCTCAAGACCACCTTCGCTCCCGACCGGCTCTGGTTTGCAGACGATATCTTCGCTTTGTCGCCCAGATGGACGCTGGAATTCGCAGCCGCAGTCGAGGACATGGGCGCGCAGATTCCGTTCAAGATGCAGTCCCGCTGCGACCTGATGACACCGCGTACGGTCGCCGCGCTGAAGCGCGCCGGTTGCGCCGAAGTCTGGACGGGGTGCGAATCCGGCTCGCAGAAAATTCTCGATGCGATGGACAAGGGGATTCGCGTCGAACAGATCTACGAAGCGCGCGAAAATCTGCGGCAGCATGGAATCCGATCCTGCTTCTTTCTGCAGTTCGGTTATCCCGGAGAAGGCTGGAGTGAGATCGAGGACACCATCCGTATGGTCCGCGAGACCCGGCCGGACGACGTGGGGATTTCGGTCTCGTATCCGCTGCCGGGCACCGCGTTTCACGAGAAGGTTGTTGCGCAGATCGGCGACCGGACCAACTGGTCCGACAGCGCGGATCTCGCGATGATGTTCCGGGGAACCTATTCGAGCGAGTTCTACCGTGCGCTGGCCGACGCCCTGCACCTCGAAGTGCGCGGCGGCACGCGGGATGAAGCGGCCTGGGAGCGCGTCTACCGGATGGAACGGAGCGCGAGTCCCGCCGAGGCCATGGCGCGATGAAACTCCTGCTGACCCACGCTTACTTTCTTCAGGAAGATCCGAAGGAGCAGCAGATCATGAAGCCCTACGCTCCCATGGGCATTCTCTATCTGTCTTCGTATCTGCGGGCGCAGGGTTTCGATGTCGAGATCTACGATTCGACCTTCGGGACCCGCGAGGGACTCTTCCGCATTCTGAACGACGGGCCTCCCGCCGCAGTTGGCATCTACGGGAATCTGATGACGCGCGGCAACGTGCTCGAACTGGCCGGCGTTGCACGGGCCGCCGGCTGGCGTGTGATCCTGGGCGGCCCGGAGCCGGCGAATTACGCCGAGGAATATCTGGCGGCCGGGGCCGATGTGGTGGTCCGCGGGGAAGGAGAGATGGCGCTCCGGCGAATGCTGGAGACGGGCGTCGATCCGGCCGCGTGGCCATCCATCGACGGCATCATCTTTCGCGGCGCAGGCGGAGAGATCGTGCGCACGGGCCCGGCGCAACTGCTGCCCGATCTCGACGCGCAGCCTTGGCCCGACAGGGAAAGAATCGACATTCCGCGGTATCTGAAGACCTGGCGCGATCACCACGGCAAATCGTCCATCTCGGTGATCACGGCCCGCGGGTGTCCTTACAAATGCAACTGGTGCAGCCATTCGGTCTATGGCCACACGCATCGCCGGCGCTCGCCGCGCGCGGTGGCCGAGGAAGTGGAGTGGCTGCTCGGCCGCTATCAGCCCGATATGCTCTGGATCGCCGACGATGTCTTCACAATCCATCATGGCTGGATTCTCGACTACGCGGCGGAGTTGAAGCGGCGGGGAATTCGCATTCCGTTCGAGTGCATCACGCGCGCGGACCGGCTCAACGAGCGCATGGCCGAAGCGCTGAGGGAACTCGGCTGCATGCGCGTCTGGATCGGGTCGGAGAGCGGCTCGCAGCGGATTCTCGATGCGATGCAGCGCGGCGTTACGGTCGAACAGGTGCGCCGGGCCGTCGAACTGTGCCGCCGGACGGGGATCGAGACCGGCATGTTCCTGATGTGGGGTTACGACGGTGAGGAACTGAGCGACATCGAGGCAACCGTCGATCACGTCAAGCAGTGCCGGCCGGATATCTTTTTCACGACGGTTTCTTATCCGATCAAAGGCACGCCTTATTTCGAAAAAGTCGCGGACCGGGTGGTCAACATCAAACCGTGGGCGGCCACCACGGACCGTGAGGTGCAGATCCGCGGGCGCCATTCGCGCCGGTTTTACCGGTACGCGGACGACCTGCTCAGAAGCGAAATGGCCATGCAGCCGGATGCAGGCGCGATCATGGCCGCGCGCAAGGGCCTTCAGGAAACCTTCGCCGAGACGGAAGCATGATGAGTCGCGTGCGCGCCGAGGCCGGAATCGAGACGGTGGGCTTCGGCGCAGAATGGACCGGCAGCCGCGCCGCCTTCGACAGCGTGGCCTCCCGCTACGACGAACTCTGGACGCAGACGGAAACCGGACGTCTGCAGCGCCGCGCCGTGTGGCGTCACGTGGATCCGCTGTTCCGCCCCGGCGAGAGTATTCTCGATTTCGGCTGTGGAACCGGCGAAGACGCCCTGCACTACGCCAGCGCCGGCATTCGCGTTTCCGCGTTCGACGTCTCGCCCGGGATGGTCCGTGTTGCACGCGAACGGGGCGTCGATGCAAACGTGCTGGCGTTCGAAGACCTCGCGCGCCTCTCCGGGACCTGGGACGGAGCGCTCTCGAACTTCGGCGCGCTCAACTGCGTGCGGGACTGCGAAGTTGTGCGCGATCCGCTCGCCCGCGTCATCCGGGCCGGGGGCTACCTGGCAATTTGTGTGATCGGGCGCTTCTGTCTGCGGGAATCCCTTCACTTCCTCGGCCGCGGCCCTTTCCGCAAAGCGGCGCGCCGCTGGAAGGGCGCGAGCCGGAGCGCCTCGCTCGATCTGGAGGTGTTTTATCCCACGGTGCGGCAAATCCGCCGTGCGTTGTCGCCTGTGTTTTCGCTCGTCCGGACGGCCGGAATCGGCGTTTGCGTTCCGCCGTCGTACATCGCGACCGGAGATCTTCTGCCGAAATGGGACGCGATTGACCGGCGCATTGCGCACCTCCCGATCTTCCGTGCTTTATCGGATCACCGCCTTCTGATCTTTGTCCGGAGCTGACGATGGATCGCGAGATGCGCCAGCAGTTCCTCAATGACTACTCGCGGATTCGCCACGCGGAAGGCCGCGATTCCGACGATCCGGAATATTTCCGCGCTTTGCCGTACCGCGATCTCACCGGCAGGAATTCCGCGCAGTGGGCCATCCGGGCGAAAACTTGGGCCTGCTTCGAGCGGGAAACCCTCGCAGGGATTGAAAAGCAGGCAGGCCGGCCGCTGGATATCCTCGATCTCGGGGCGGGGAACGGGTGGATGTCCTACCGGCTCACGCTGCGCGATCACCGGCCGGTGGCCCTCGATATTTTCTCTGACCACGGTGACGGGCTTCGCTCCACGCGTCATTACCCGCGGCCCTTTTCCTGTGTCGAGGCCGAGTTCGATGCGCTGCCGTTTCGCGATGCCGCCTTCGATCTCGCGATCTACAACTCTTCGATCCACTACTCGACCGATTACCGCCGCACGTTGAATGAGGCTCGTCGCTGCCTGCGGCCGTCGGGCCGTGTCGTCATCATGGATTCTCCGGTCTACCGCC
>CAZXCO010000782.1:0-3127 GCA_964639095.1 uncultured Solibacteraceae bacterium | reverse complement strand
GGATCATCGCGGCAATCGATGCCGCCGAACCGAGAACGCCGCTGGTCCCTTCGAGCGCACCGCCCGCGCCGCCGCGCTGAAACCCACGGAACGCCTGATACCCTTCGAAGCCGGCCGCACCAACCTTGGCCAGAGTGCCGGCATTGAACCCAAAACCGGATCCGCTTCCACTAATGGGAGGAACCCCATGATTAAGGCCCGAGGAATCCATCGGCAAGCCATCGCCGAGATCGCCGAGGCTCCCGTTGCCGATGCCGCCGCCAATGCCGCCGATCGCCCGCGCGATGCCCGAATTCGTCCCGCCCGCGGAGGAGCCGAAACCGGACAGGCGGCTGATCGCTTCGGTGTTCGCAATCGTCGCCTGCGTGTTCAGGTCGGTGGCAGACTTGAGCGGATCGGGTCCGAACGGAGTTCCCTGCAGCAACCTGCCGAGCGTACCGGAAGCGTGCGGCATGGCCTTCTGGATCGTCGGCAGAATGAACTGCTGCGCCGCGTTCTCCGTGATTGTGCGGCCAATCCGGAGCACCTGAGAACGCAAAAGGTTCGTGATTGCCCCAGGCTCGCGGCTGGCGAGCGCATCGAAAACCGAGCCGATCTCGGAACGGAATGACTCTATCTGCTTATCCCGCAGTTCGGCCAGGCGGATAATGCCGTCCTCTTTTACTTTCTGAAGCGAAAGCTCGTGATCCAGCTCCGCCTCATTGAACGCTTCCGCCTGTTTCTTCTCGTCGATGATCTGGCTGGCAATCTCGCGCTCTATGTTGTATCGGGCGTTCGCGGTGGCCAGTTCGTTGTCCGCCAATGCGGCCGCCCGCTGCGCATCGTTGAGGCCCGGAGACAGGCCGATCATTCTGGAGTTGAACGAACCGGAGTCGGTGATCCGGCGTACCCGATTCTCGCCCTCCTGCTTCGTCAGGGCGTCAAGGAACTCGATGTGCTTGTTGATCGCATCGAGTTCCTTTTGCCCCTGCTCCTGCTCGTGCTGAAGTTGCGTAGTTCGCTGACGAAGTGCCTCGCTGAAATCCCGCTGATCCCTGGTAATCTCATCGGCATATTCTTTTTGCGCTGCCGCAACGGCACGACGAGATTCCTCCGCGCCAATTCCGGCCAGTTCGGAGCGCCCAGCCGCCGCCACAATGTCTCGATCCCCTCCAGCAGGGAATGATAATGTCCTTGCCGTGGTGGTGCGGATCGCGCGCGCAAGCGGGTCCTGAATGCCGCGCTCCGTCTCCGATTCCTGAATATCGAGGGCGCGCTTGTGCTGTTCCGCCAGCTTATCGGCCGCCCGCTGCGCTTCATCCGCAGCCTCTTTCCTCGCCTGCGCGGCGCGGGTGGCCGTCGTCTGTTGATCGACGATTACCTTTTGCCGGGCTTCGTCAAGCTGATCGTTCAGCTTGTCGATGTTCACCTCCTGAACCCCGGCGTCCCGAATGGCGCCGAGCTTCATGCCAGTGATGAAAGGATTGAGGGCTTTGAGAGGGTTCGCCGACAGGCGGCTATCAGCTACGTCCCGCGCAAGTTTCTGCTTTGCATATTCGATTTCCCGTGTGATTTCCTCGACGCGGCGCTTGTCGTCATTCAGATCCGTTTCGCTGTAAAACCCCTCGAGTTTTAGCCCGGCAATCTTGCCAAATTCCGCCGTTAACTCTTCAACCTGAAGAGTCTTGAGCCGATTGCCAAGCTCACTGAGGCTCTGGTCTACCTTTTTGCTTGACTCGGCCGCTTCCTTCTCGGCCTCGACCAGCGCCTTCGACTTGCCACTCAGTTCGTAGATCGCGAGGGCGGCCGCTGCGGCCCCAATGGCGATGGGACCGAGACTGGCGGCGAAGTAGCCAGCTTCAACTGCCGCATAGGAGGACCGGCCTTCGAAAACGTCCTTGATTGCAAGCCCGAGACGCCGCCACGATGGAGCGGCCGCTTCGGCGGCTTCCGCACTGCGGCGGGCTGCGCTGGCAGTAGAAGAGAATCCGGAGACGCCACCATTGCCAGCACTCTCGGCGGCAGCCGCATATCGATTCAGCGCGCTCGTCAGCCGGTCGATGGAATCCTGCCCGGTGGCCTGCGCCAGGACTTCGAGCGTTAATCTCTCGTTCGGCACTTTATTCCCTGATCCCGATCAGCGCGTTTGTGTGCATTCGCTCTGCTGTCAGTGTTTCCATGGCATCAGCCCACCACGCGGGCCAGCGTCGCGAGTCCGGACCGTACATCGAGCCCCCGCACTTCTCCGTCATCGCGTTCGAGTGGAACTCGCCCAGGAGCCAGAGGATATCCGGCGTCAGAAGCGACATAGGGCACTCAGCCGTAGATGTGCTCTCGATGTGCTGCTGCTTTTCTCCGGAGCCGTAGCTGGCAATCCAAACCTCGGATAACTTCTCCCCCTCTTCGCCGGGGAAGAATCGGCAGATGCGCTGCTGGTGCCATTTCGCAGTCCGGCAAAAATGGCACTTGAAGCGGTCTAACTGGGGTCCGCCTGTCCGGAGGAAGTGGTAGCCGATTCGGAGTTTTTTGTTTCTGCGGCGCTCAGCCCGGAGGCCGCCTTGCAAGCGACCGCTATTTCCTCAATCAAATCGTCCATGTCCGCGCCGGCGCCCTCGATCAACGATTCAACCGTCGCCGGTTTCCCGTCGATCTCCAGCCCCTCAATCGAGACGAGCCCGGCGCGAATCTCGGCGGGCATAATGTCCCGGTGGTCGATCAGGCTGAATTCGAAATCAATCTCGCGCATCCGCATGGACTGAGCCTCTGTGCGGTCCGCCTCGTCGATTTTGGCCAGTGGCGCATACTCCGAGATCAGCATCGCCAGGCGCTGGCGCGCTTCCGCGACGGGCAAATCACGCTTCGCCCGCTGAATTTTATTCAGTGCTCTCACCGTGAAGGTTACGCCCGGAACGGATTTTGATTCGTGGGTGGTTTTCGATTGAAGAGAGATCATGGGCTAAGTGAAGGCAATCGTCATGTCGTCGGCGGCGCTCGCACTGGTAGCGTGCGCCATGGAGTTGTCAAAGGAAACGTCCAGCGCCGCCCCATTCTCGGTCCATGTCATCGCTCCGGACTGAACATTATTCAGGGTGACAGTGACAATCGAGCCGGCGACGTTCCCAAATACGAGCGTGATCGGCGCTGCCGC
>CAZXCO010000781.1:0-6864 GCA_964639095.1 uncultured Solibacteraceae bacterium | reverse complement strand
CCTGGCGGCCGGCGGCGACGGCACCATCAACGAAGCCGTGAACGGGATCGCCGGCTCGGACGTTTTGTTCGGGGCGCTTCCGGCCGGCACGGCCAACGTCCTCGCCAGCGAAATCGGGCTGGCCAACCGGCCAGACCGGGCGGCGCGTCAGCTTCTCGAAGCCGTCCCGGTGCGCATCGCCCTCGGGGTGCTGGAGCGGGCGGGCGAGGGGCACCGTCATTTCGCCCTGATGGCGGGCGTGGGGCTGGACGCCCGTATCGTTTACGAACTCGATCTGCAGTTGAAAGGAAGGCTCGGCAAGCTCGCCTATTGGCACGGCGGTTTCCGGCAACTCGGCCGTCCCGTGCCGCGCTTTCATTTATCCGTAAACGGCGCGCAATATTGTGCGAGTTTCGCTCTGATTACGCGCGTGCGCAACTATGGCGGCGATTTCGAGATCGCCCGCCGCGTGCGGCTTACGGACGACGATTTCGAAGTTGTCATATTTCAGAACAATCAGTGGCAGGATTATCTCCGGTTTTTCGGCGCCGTCGTGATGAACCGGCTCGAAAGCACGAGCGGCGTCAAACTGGTGCGCGCGACCGAGGTGCGCGTGGATGCGCCCGAAGATCAGCGGATCTATATCCAGACCGACGGTGAGGCCGCCGGGGTTCTGCCGGCGAAGATTTCAACAGTCCCGAATGCCCTGACGCTCCTGATGCCAAAGCGTTACGCTAATCGGTAGCCGCGCTGGAACTTCACTCCTGCGAGCGGCGTCTTACCGTTGGCCGGAGGGTGCGCGTATGAAATCGATCCCGCTTGTTTTGACCACGGCGTTTCTCGCCGCGGCGCAGATTCCGGTCGTTGCGCCGAATGGAGTCCAAAGACCGGGCGCGCCGCTCTTTGAGGGTCAGGCAGGCATCGTTTCTTCTCAGACAGGCGCCTTTTCTTCCCGGACAGATTTCATCCCTGGCAGCGCCCCGCAGCCGAGCGCGTTCGATTGTGCCGCCGACGGGTCGGTCGTGAATTCCGTCACCGGCGAGCCAATTGTCCGGGCCCATGTCAATATCATTGCCGCCGGAAACGCATATTCCACCTCGACGGACAGCTCAGGCCGCTGGATGCTTTCCGGACTCGCCTGCACTCGCGCGCAACTGCAGGTGACGCGGCCGGGCTTCCTGCAAAATACCTTCGCCGGCCCGGGACGACCCGGATCGATTCGCGGGATTTCGCTGGCATCGGGCTCGCCGGCTCACGATTTGAAGACGGAACTCGTTCCGCAATCCGTCGCTTACGGAAAAGTGCAGGATGATCAGGGCGACCCCGTAATGGGCGCCGAAGTCACCATTCTCGCGGCTCGTGTCGCTGACGGGCGGCTGCGCTTTCAGAGGGCCGGCGGCATGATGACCAACGACCTCGGGGAATATCGGATTGCAAACCTCCCGCACGGCAAGTACATCGTGTGCGCCCGGCAGAATGAGCCGAACGGGCTCTTCCAGGCGACGTCTCAGACTGTCGCCATCGATACCTGCTATCCGGGTCCGCCGGAAGGCGGTGCGTCCAGCGCAATGGACCTTCCCGCGGGCCGGGAGACGAAGGTGGATTTTACCCTCGACCAGGTACAGGCGGTTCACGTGCGCGGAACCGTTTCCGGACTTCCGGAAGGGCGGGGAATAGGCCTCAATCTGATCCGGCGCGATGTCAATTCCGACTTCGGCGGCACTCTGCGCGGCGCTGTGCGGGGCGATAAATTCGATTTCCGCGTACCGCCGGGCTCCTACATGCTCACGGCGGACTATTTCGAGACCGGCAAGCGCCTGACCGCACGCGTTCCGATCGATGTGGGCAACGCAGATGTCGACAACGTCGAGGTGCATCTCGACAGCGGCTTCACGGTGACGGGAGTCGTGCGGATGATGTCTCAGTCCGGACAGACATCGCCACGACAATTCGGGATCAGCATTCGCCCTTCCGAGCCGGTGAACGGGACCGGCCAGTTGAAGTGGAACCCGGATTTCACCTCTTTCGCCATCAATCAAATGGTGCCCGGCAGCTACCGTCTCGATATCTTTCCGCCTTCGCCGTTCTACGTGAAGAGCGCGACCCTCAACGGCCAGGATATTCTCAGCACCGATGTGCCGATCTCGCAGGCCACGGGGCCGATTGAAATCGTGCTTCGGGACGATGGCGGATCCATCGAAGGCGATGTGGTGGATTCGAGCGGCCATCCGGTCATGGCCGGGGTGATGCTGGTGCGGAATCTGACCCGCGTGGCGAGCCTGACCTCTCAGCCGAACGGCCACTTCCAACTGCAGAATGTCGCGCCAGGCGATTACACGATTTACGCCTGGGACGACATGAATAACGTGGAATACGCCGATGCTGACTGGATGCGGCGATACGGCGGAGGCGGCCTTCCGATCACGGTGACCGCTGGCCAGAAGGAGCAGGTCAACCTAACCGAGCAGATGGTCCCACAGTAGGGCCGCCCGGCAGACAGGCTACGGCTGGAGAGCCGACAGTGTGGGTCCGCTCTTGCCTCTCGGAAGAAGGCTCGGGCCCGAGCGGTGGAACAGCTTTGTCGGGTCGTCGTTCAGGCCGATCGTTACACCGACGAAGATATTGCTCATCTCGTCCCAGTTCTGCGGGCCCCAGCGAACCTCTTTCGCGGGATCCGGATTGAAGGGATTATTGGCCGAATTATCCATGTGCGTCACGGCAATCAGCCGCGTTCCCTTCGGCAGCGGGATGGGTTTGGCGAAATCGTAACCGATCTGCCACTCGAAGTTGTACTTGCCCTTCAGTACGGTCTGCGATTCGCCGGTCGGATAAATCACTCGCAGCTCGAAATCCTTGCCGCGGAGATGCATGTGCGGCTGCGCGTAAACGAGTTTGGCGTCGTCGAGCCCGACCGTGACCTCGCTGACCACTTCGGCGTTGCCGTCGCCCGGCGGGACAACGAGGTTAATGGCAGTGGGTCCGGCAGAGAAGAAGTATCGGCGTGCGGGCGGATTCTTCGCCAGCACGAGGCCCAGTTTCGACCGGTCCGTCATGGGCTTTCCCGCCGCCGTGTAATGGATTTCGAATACGATATCGGAGCCTTTCGGCACGAACTTTGCCGAGCCGCCGTCCACATCGAAGTTCTGGGCGCCCAGGCCGGGGTTGAACTTCCCGATGATGTCGTTGCCGTCGCCCATTTCGTTGACGCCTGTTTCACGGCCGTGGTAGGCGTCGCCGGGGACGGCGTCGGCCATCCAGCGCGATCCCGGGGGCACCACCCATGCCTTCATGTGATGCACTACCGCCGGATTGCCGGGCCGCATCTCCGCGGCCGTGACCCACATATCCTCCGGGAAATTCGCCTTGACCCGGATGTACTGGTAATCGACGGCGCCGGTTGCCGGCACGTTAAAATCCTTCGGCATTTCCACCACGACGTCGGGCTTGATGTTCCAGCCGGATTCGAATTTCAGCGGCGCGGGCTTGTCCTTCGCATCGCCTTCGGGCGATCCGTTATCGGCCCACGCGACCAGCGTGGCGATCTCGGCCTCGCTCAATCGCCGATCGTTCGCGAAGTGGCCAAAGTTCGGATCGGCGTACCATGGCGGCATCTTGCGGTTCGCCACCGCCGACTTGATCGCTTTGGCCCAGGGCCGCGCATCGGCGTACGTCAGCAGCGACATGGGAGCGACTTCGCCCGGCCGATGGCAGCCCTGACAGTTCTTCTGCAGAACGGGCAGGACATCCTTGTTGAACGTTACCGGCGCGTTCGGAGCGGCGAGGGCTGCTGTTGCGAGCGCGCAGCCAGAGATCACCAGTCGGGTGATGAGCAGTCGTAGGTCGTGCATCCTGAATCCCTCCGGGCCAGATCTTCCCGTGGCTATTCTATCCGGTTTCGGGCCTGGGGCAAATGGCCGGCCGGCGATTCAAAGGAACCCCAGCCGCCGTCCGGCGCGGCTCCAGAGCGAACGGTCGATCCGGCTCTTTTCGTTGTGCAGTTCCGCGCGCAGGTCCCGCCATTGCTCCACGACATCGCGCATGGCGTCGAGGCTGCACCCGGCCGGGCCTTTGCGGGCGGCGACCGGCAGCGACCACGATTCCGCCGGCACGATTCCGAAGGGCCGGTAAACCTCCGAGTGGATTTTCACGTTCTGAAAGCCGGCGGCGGCGAGGGCGTCCCGCAGCGTTCTTTCCGAGAAGACCCGCATCTCGAGCGACTCGCCCGCGCCGTTGCGGTGGAAGACCAGATCTTCGGAGACCTGAATGGCGCCTGTCCGCGTGCGGTTCACCAGCACCGTCCGGCCGCCGACCTCAGCCAGGCCGTATTCATGGAGCCCTGGAAAGTGCTCCGCCGATTCCTCGATTTCGTAAGGTACGGTGAAGACCAGCACGCCGCCGGGCTTGAGAAGGCCGGCGACATTCCGGAAAGCCTGTTCGAGCGGCGGCGCCACGTGTTCGAAGACATCGCTCGAGAGCAGAAAATCGTAAACCCCGCTTTCACCCGGACTCTGCCCGAGATCGAAGCGCGGCTCGCGATCGTAGAAAGTGTTGCGGTAATCGAAGACCTCGGCGAGACGCTGCGCATATTGATTCGAGTCGCTGGTTCCGAGCCCCCGAAGGCTCTTGACGCGTGGAAAGCCGGGCAGCGCAAGCCTTGTGCCGAAGAGTTCGAGAGAGAGAGCCCCAAGGAGCGCGCGCAGCCGCAGAGTCGAGCCGCACGTGCCGCAGCCGGCCGCTTCGCGCTCGAAAGGACCGCCCGGCCAGGTGTTTTTGACGCCGCACAGGTTGCAGACGAACTCCGGCACCGCTTCATTATGTCGAAGTCTTCCGCACAGGATGTGTCCCGGCCGCATCATTGAAGGGACGGGGCGGAATGGGGATAATGTAATCCCGGCAATGAGTTCAGATAAATTTCCAATGAGGCGGCATTGTCAATAAACGCGGAGCATGGGCAGGATCGGGCCAAACGCTTTGGAGTCTACGGCTGGGGCATTGTGGCGCCGCGCTCTCCCAATATCGAAGCCTTCCGCAGGAATCTTGCGGCCGGCGAAAGCTGGCTGTCTCCCTTCGACGGCTTCGGTCCCGATAACTTTCTGGTCGGCATGCCCGAGTTCCGGTTTTCCGATTACGAGGACTGGATCAATCGCCGGTTCGCGCCGCGGCAATATCAAAAGCTGAAGGACAAAATGGGCGCGCCGGCGCTCTATGCGATCGGCGCCTTCATTCAATCTCTCTGTCAGAACCCCGGAATCGAAGAGGAACTTCGCGAACTCGGTCCCGAGGCTCACATCTACGTGGGGACGGGCCTCGGGAGTCTCGACACGACGTATCGAGCCAGCATCACGCTTTACAAGTCGCAGATGCGCTGGGATGCATTCTGGGCTGCGCCAGAGCGGAATTCCGAACTGCGCGCGAACCGCGACGCCCATCCCGGCGCCCCGGATGAGAACGATACGGAAGAATGGAACCGCTACTGGGCGGCGCGTTCCCCGGAATTGCGCGAGTATCTCGACGAGCTTTCCCGGATCGACGGTCTGGCCGTTCCGGATGGCGACCCCGGGACGGCCAAGCTCCACAGGATCCGCGAGGCCGAGAAGCGCCATGCGCGGCTACGGGAGAAGTGGAACGCTCCGGAGCCACCCTGGCACGTTTCCGCCGATGTGATCTGGAACATCCACAACACACCCGCTGCGCAGATTTCGATTCTGGGCGGAATTACGGGGCTTGCCTTCGCGCCGGTGGCCGCCTGCTCCACGTTCGGAGTCGCTCTCGGGCTCGCGATGCGAGCGATACGGGCCGGTGAAGCAAAGCTCGTTGTGGTCGGCGCCACAGACGGACCGCCGCACCCGCTCGCAGTGGGTGCGTTTTACAGCGCGCGCGTGCTCTCGGCCACACGCACGCCGTCGTTTCCTCTCACCGGCCTGCAGGGCACGCACATTGCGGGCGGGTCGGTGGTCTGGATCGTGGGCGACTACGACTACATGAAGGCGAAAGGATTCCGGCCGCTGGGGATGGAACTGCTCTCGGTCGGGATGAGTTCGGATGCCGATCACATCATCACGCCTTCCGAGGAGGGTCCGAAGAGCGCCATCCGCCAGGCCCTGGCGGAGGCTGGTCTGGGACCGGAAGGCATCGGCACATGGGATCTTCACGCCACAGCAACGCCGGGCGATTACTCCGAGGTCGCGACGATGCACTCGATCCTGCCCGGCGCCGTGCTGGTCACCGCGAGGAAAGGCACCTTCGGCCACGGCATGAGCGCGGGTTCCGGGTGGGAACTCACGGCGCAATACCTGGGCTGTGAACAGGGACAGTTATTCCCGACTCCTCTTTCGCGGGAATCCCTGAACCGCGGGATCGGCGCCATGCACGATGGTTTTGTGTTCGATCGCTCCCGCCCGTTTCCCGGCAAGGCCGGCGGCAAACTTTCCATGGGGATCGGCGGGATCAACGCCTGCGTCCTTTCGCGGCCCTGGTGATCCGGGCTGCGGGATGAATTAAGACTCTTCAATTCCGCGAATCCATTGCGGGTGGCCCGGCGTCCGATTAGGAGGCTGCATGGTAAACCCGTGGCTGATCGCCTTCTCCGTGATGCTTGCCACATTCATGGAGGTGATCGATACTTCCATCGCCAGCGTCGCGCTCCCGCATATTGCGGGCAGCCTCTCGGCCACCACCGACGAAGCCACGTGGGTGCTCACCAGTTACCTGGTGGCAAACGCGATCATTCTGCCGGCCAGCGGATGGTTTGCGATCCGCTTCGGCCGCAAACGTTTTCTGATCACCTGTATTGTGATCTTCACGGTTTCTTCGTTTCTCTGCGGGGCGGCCGCCAGTCTGGGGATGATTCTGATCGCGCGCGCTGTGCAGGGCGCGGGCGGCGGC
>CAZXCO010000780.1:0-1838 GCA_964639095.1 uncultured Solibacteraceae bacterium | reverse complement strand
CGCGGCGTGGGATCTCTTCCTCTTCTATGTGTTCTGGGAAATCGTGCTGGTCCCGATGTACTTCCTCATCGGCATCTGGGGACACGAGCGGCGGATCTACGCGGCGGTGAAGTTCTTCCTGTATACGATGGCGGGTTCGGTTCTGATGCTGACCGCTATCATTTTCCTCTACAACCGCGCTGGCACCTTTGACTACGCGGCCATTCTGAACGGCATCTCGAGCGGCCGGATCATGCTGTCGCACGGCGAGGAGACATTCCTGTTCCTCGCATTCTTCGTGGCGTTCGCGATCAAGGTTCCTCTCTTCCCGCTGCATACCTGGCTGCCGGATGCCCACGTCGAGGCGCCGACCGCGGGTTCGCTGATGCTGGCTTCGGTCATGCTCAAAATGGGGACCTACGGGCTGGTGCGTTTCTGCCTGCCCATGTTCCCGAACGCGGCGCGCGAAAATGCTCCCTGGATCGTAGTGCTCGCGATCATCGGCATCGTCTACGGGGCGCTGGTCGCGATGGTGCAGCCGAACATGAAGAAGCTGGTGGCCTATTCGTCCGTCAGCCACCTCGGATTTGTCGTTCTCGGAATCTTCTCCTTCACCCAGATGGGCCTCGACGGCGCCGTCTATCAGATGTTGAACCACGGCATCTCGACCGGCGCGCTGTTCATTCTGGTCGGCTTCATGTATGAGCGGCGCCATTCGCTCGAAATCGCCGACTACGGTGGGGTTGCGCACGCGGCTCCCTGGCTGGCGACCATCTTTCTGATTACGACGCTCGCCAGCGTTGGCCTGCCGATGCTCAATAACTTCGTGGGCGAATTCCTGGTTCTGCAGGGCACGGCGCAGGCGCACTTCAGTTGGACGGTTTTCGCCGCGATCGGCGTGATTCTCTCGGCCTGCTACATGCTGTGGCTGTACCAGCGGGTATTCTTCGGCGAAGCGCGCGACGAAATCAAACATCACATGCCGGACTTCAATCTCCGCGAATGGGCCTGTCTGGTTCCGCTCGTGGTCATGATGGTCTGGATGGGCGTCTATACGCAGACGTTTCTGCCCTCTGTCACGGAAGCAAACTTGAAGATCCTCGATCAAAGCAAAACGAATCAACCCCTGCGCGTGGCGCTGCCCGGTCCGGGAGGCCAGTTCCATGCTCGCTAGCGCACCCGGAAGTTTCGCCCCGAGCGGAGACGATCTTCTCCGCTTCGCGCCCGAGATCATTCTCAGCATCGCGGGCACCGTGCTGATGGTGCTCGATCCTCTCTTCGCGAAGCGGACTCCGAAGCTGTTCGGGCATCTCTCGATCCTTGCTCTTCTTGCCGCCATCGCGGGCGCGTTCGGCGCCTATTCCGTGCCCGGCCCCGCGTTCTCGAACCTGCTGATCGTGGATGGCTTCGGCACGTTCTTCCGCGTCCTGGTGTTGATCATCGGCATCCTGACGGTTCTCGCCTCCTATCGCTATCTCGATGTGGAAGGGGCGGAGACGGGCGAATTTCACGCCCTGATTCTCTTTGCGATCGTCGGCCAGTGCCTGATGGTTGCCGCCAACGACTTGATCATGGTCTTCATCGGCCTCGAGATTTCTTCGATCGCCACATATATCCTCGCGGGCTATCTGCGGGCCGATCGCCGGAACAATGAGTCGGCCCTGAAGTATTTTCTGCTTGGCTCTTTCGCAACCGCGTTTCTGCTCTATGGCATCGCCATCATCTACGGCGTCACGGCGACGACCAAGCTCGATGAAATCCGCAACGTGCTGAGCACCCCGGGCAATGTGCCGGCCTTCGGAATGATCGGCGTCGCCGCCGCCCTGATGTTTGTCGGGCTGGCGTTCAAGGTCTCCGGT
>CAZXCO010000779.1:0-2412 GCA_964639095.1 uncultured Solibacteraceae bacterium | reverse complement strand
CTTCGACAATTCGCGTGCTCATTCGTCCTCAATCTCGAGGGCCGAGACTTCGAGATCCGTCCCCGTCACTTCTTCGATCACCAGGCGCGCCCCTGCCAGCGGCGTGCCCTCGCACGACGCCTCCCACGAGAACAGGAGTGCATCTTTCACCACTCCGGAGAGGTCGCCCAGCCGCAGATGCACAGCACAGACGCGGCTTCCCACGTGCCGCAGCGCTTCTTCGGCCGCGGCATCCGCGATACTCATTGCAATCGACAGCTCGTGCATCACATCATGCTGATGCGGATATAACGCTTGATGTCGGGCAGGCTGGTAATGACGGTGTAAATCGCCAGTCCCATCAGCACTCCACCCAGCAGCTTCGAAACTTTCATACCCGTCCTTCCCGTGCGGTCTTCACCAGTTCTTCGATCAACGCGACGGCGCGGTCTACTGAGGCCTCGACAGGCCCGCTGAGGCCCATGCGCTCCTCACAGGATGCAGGCTCGCACCCGACGATCAGAAGGCGGCGAAATTCGCCACCCATCGTCTTCACGAGTTGCAGCACCGCCAGAGGATTCATGCTGTGCCCGTCGACTTCGGCCGCGACGTCCCGCGTGTCGGGATCAATCACATAGAGCGTACCCGGCTCCTCGCCGCGCGGCGTGGCGTCGACGAAAATCGTCAGATCGGCGCCATCGAGCATGGCGAAGGCCAGGTCGAAGCCGCGAATCCCGAAGTCCACAGCCCGGACGCCGTCGGGCCAGGCGCGCTCCGCAAGCCTCTTCGCCACTTCGACGCCGAACGCATCGTCACCGAGAAAGATATTGCCGATCCCCGCGATGAGGATCGATGGAGCCGCGCGAGCGGATAGAGGAGCGCTCGTCATTCCGGCCGCTCCGAACGAATGCCGAGCGGCTCGATTTCTTCCGGTCCGAAGAAAAAACGATGTCCGGGCTGCCGCATCTCTCCCAGATCCCGGCCGGGATCATCATCGACCACGATTGCGAAGTGAACGTTCCCTTCCAGATCCTCTTCAATCGCGTCGATCGTGGCGACTCTGCCCATGAGGGCGATATCGAGGATGTCAGCGCTCCTGCGCGGCCGGAGACGGACGCGATCCCCCTTGTGCAAATCGACCCCCGACACCTGCGCGGTCGTCCTTCCCGGCAGTCCGCGCAATGCCCCGTGCAGCTTCATCAGTTGCTCGGGCGGCATGTTCTCCGTCATGTCCAGAAGATTCCGGGTGCGCTCGTCACCCTGACGGATTTCCGCTTTCTCCTCATCCGTGAGGGTCAGAATCCGCAGCGTCAGGATCTCATCGATCTCGGTTCCGTCAAAGAGATTCCGTGGGCTCTCCGTCGCGATCCTCGGATAATCGTAAAGAATGATTGGCGACGAGAGCATGGCGTCGTGGGATCCTTCTTCGCCTGCGAGCACCGGCCACGTCCCGATATTCCGGCACGTGCCCGCGGCTTCGTGCAATTCGTCCGGCGGGTCCAGCAATGAAGGAAAACTTCCTCCTTCCACGTGGAGGATCGTGTGAACCGAAATCATCGAATCCAGCAGCGCCTCTTCACGACGCGTTTTCGCCTTGCTGCTGTTGGTGTTCTGAATTTCGACCGTCAACCGGTAACAGTCACCCGTGATTCTGACGGCGGCAATGCGAATGACGCTGATCTCATCGGTCCGAACCGCAGCCGATCGCGCCAGAGCCGCAAGCTCAAGTCTCTGAATTCCTACCGCCCGCTCGTACGCTGACTGTGCCGAATCGAGCCGCAGATACCGCACGGTGATATCGACCGTCGCGGCGCCTTCATCGCAAACCAGACACTCCGTGCGTTGCAGAGATGTATCGAACCCATCCGGATACAGCACGCCGAAATTGAAGCGCTGCTGGTTTTTGACCGACGACGCCCGATAGGGATACAGCATGTATCCCTCGTACAGGACGGCGTTGGCGATTTTCTCGACAGCCGCGCGATTCATGGCAGGATGCTCTCCAGAGTCTGCTCCCACGTCGGGATGCCGTTACGCATTTTGTACTCGTGCAGCCGGTCAAACACGTCCTTCCGAAGGCACAGCCACGCGGTGTTCGGATAGTAGACATTCATCATGTCTTTCCACGCCCGCACCGGGAGGCGAAAAGCGCACTCGCGATTCCACGGAATCTGCTCGACCTGCAGAAATCCACTCTCATGGGCATAAAAGACCGTGCCGCTGAAGAGGAACAGCAGCGGGACTTCGCCGCTCTCGAGCGCATCGAAATACTTCGCAACCGCAACATTGAAGTCGTACGTGCAGGCGACAGGCAGATCGACGGCCACCTCATGCTCGAATGGCCCGACGACCAGGCTGGTATTGACCCACAGGAGAGAGCGCAGCGTACGGCTCCAGCGCGATGTCTCGCCGAACAAGTCGATGAGCCGCCCG
>CAZXCO010000778.1:0-7914 GCA_964639095.1 uncultured Solibacteraceae bacterium | reverse complement strand
TCCGTGGCCCGCGAGGGCGTCTGGCGCGTGCTCGCCACTGTCTGCGTGCTGTTGACGATCTGGAGTTTCTTTCTGGTCTATCGGAACTTCCCCATGCCGGATCAGTTAAGATAGGCCTATGCGGTCGATCGCGCTTGCGCTCGCCTTTTGCGTGATTCTCGCGCCTCTCGGCGCCGGTGCGTCGCAGGATTCCCACTCTGCCGCGGACCTCGTGCAGGTCAAGGCGAAGAAGCGCAAGTTCAAAGTGCGCAAGCCGGCGAAGCGGAAGCACCGCTCGCGCAAGCCCCACCAGACCGTCTGACCCGCGTTTCCACACGCTGCTCGCACCCCCGCCGCGCCGGGCGGGAATTTCGTTGAACGGAATATCGTGATCATTCTCGCAGAATCATGCCTTTTTTGTGTCTCCGCCTTGCTCCTGGCGGCCAAATTATGTATTCTGAATACATAATTTAAAGCGGCAGAGTTCAGGGCTCCGCCGATCGCTTTGGGCGACACAATTCTCTTAAAAAAGGACAATGGATGAAAAACTGGATATCGGCTGTTTTGTTCGCTTTCGTTCTTACAGGAGCCTCGCCGGCGCATGCGGCGACTGCTGAAAAATCGCTGTACGAGCGTCTTGGCGGGCAACCGGCCGTGCAGGCTGTCGCGAGTCATCTGGTAGACCGGATTCTGGCGGACAGCCGTGTGAATAAATGGTTTGTACACGCCGCCGCCAGTCCGGAAAACACCGCGGCCTACAAAGCCAGGCTGGCCTCCTTTATTTGTGTAGGCGTGGGCGGCCCCTGCAAGTATACGGGGCTTGATATGGTCTCGGCCCACCGCGGACGTGGCGTCACGAATGAAGCTTTCGCCGCGGTCTCGGAAGATCTGGTTGCGGTGCTCGACGAGCTGAAAGTTCCCGCAAAGGAAAAAGGCGAGGTGATGAAGATCATCGGCTCGCTGAAACCCTCCATCGTTCAGACGACGACCGCGTCGAAGTAAAACGTTCGATTCTTCAGAGCCGATATCGTACACGCCGCAAGGGCGCGGGTTGCTTTTCCGGCATCCGCGCCGGCGGCGCGGCGGGCAAGGACCTTTTCCATCACTTCAAAGAAAGGCCACGCTGAACTGCCTGCCGGCGCCACAAGATCGAGGAGTACTCTGGCCGTCCCATGCCGCCACAGTTTGAAGGGCCGCCTGAGATGATTCTCCAGGAGATCGTGGCCTGTGCTGCGGCTTGCGCTGGATGAATTCGGCAGGGATCTCGCCGCCCCGGCCTGCCCACTCCTGGGTGCTGAATTCGGACTATCCTTATTTCCATTCGCACCATTGAAGTTGCGATCAGTGGACGATCCGCAGAAAATCACCGGTTGAGGCGTCCACCAGCACGGAAAAGCTGCTCTGACCGGCACTCAGACCCCAGATGATCCGCCAGACCGGATTGTTGCCGCTGTCCATCCCGAGAGTCCATGTAATCGGAATTGAGGGATTTTTGCGATTGTAGTCTTCGGCGTGTTTCAGCGCGGTTTCCCAAGCCTGGTCGGTGTCGATCTTGATCGATTCCATCTGGAACGGCTTGCCGTTCCCGGACCAGGGCTCGGGAGCTTCGGGAAAAATTCCCTTGTGCAGCGTGGCGCTCGCTTCGTAGACCGACATGGTGTAGGTGCGCGACATCTGCAGCGTCCGCGATACGAATGCAACCTGCCAGGCCGGCGCCTTGCCGGGTTCGCGCTGGACTTCGGGGATGTGAATGCTCGAGTAGCGCAGGATCTGGAGGTCTTGTGCCCAGGCTCGCGCTGAAGTGTACATCTGATAAAGCGCGTGCAACCCCGTCAGCGGCTCAGCCGGCTTCTCCGCAGCGGGGGGAGGCGGTGGGGTTGTCGAGCATCCGGGCAGCAGCAGGGCGGGTGCGAGCGCAATCAGTTCACGTCGAGTCATCCCTGAGTGTAACCGCACGCCGTTCGCCGTTGCCGGATTGCTCCCGTCGCCCGCTCAGCCTGCGAGCGGCGACGGTCCCCACAAATTGGGCGCGAATACAAAATCTCCTCCCGCCCGGCACGATCCAGCGGTTCGTCCTGGCAGCCGTTCAGACCGTTAACCTTCTTTAAAAACAGACTGTTAACGAAAGACAGTATTCTGGCACCGAAAGTGCTGAAGGCAGGCGCATCCGTCCCAATGAAATTGTCAGATGGCCATGAGAGAGACATCGACATTCAGCATTTGCGGTTTGGACGGGAATCCGGGAGGAAACTCGATGCCTGATCTTCTGAGTTCGGAGAAAGGGGCGGCGAGACTCTCGCAGAGCCTCTTCGCTGCCGCAGAGCCGAGTGTGGCCGATCTTCTTCCGCGCGAGTTGTTCCTGAAGATGCTGTGCATTGAACGAGACCGGGCGGAACGTTCCGACAGGCGTCTTGTCCTGATGCTTCTTGAATCCGAGGGACTCCTGAACGCGGCAGATCGCGCCTCTACAGAGAACATTCAAAACGCCATCTGCCGGGCGACGAGAGATACGGACATCAAAGGATGGTATCGGAACGGCGCCGCGATGGGCGTCCTGTTCACCGAGATCCCACTGGCAGCGGGTCCGGTCATTCCGGTGCTTTCGCGGCGGATGACTCGCGCGCTGCATGATTCAATCGGCGCCGGACCCGCAAGCCGGGTCCGGTTATCGTTCCACGCTTTCCCGGACGAGTGCGCGCGCGAGGGTGAAGGGGCCTCTGGCAACGGCGCCTTCTCGACGTTTTATCCGGATCTCGAGGATGGAATCGAGGCCAGACGCGCCCCATTGTTTTTCAAGCGGTGTCTCGACATTCTGGGCAGCCTGTTTGCTCTTGTGCTTCTTGCTCCTCTGCTCGTTCTCATCGCGGCCGCCATCAAGCTGACTTCGCCGGGACCTGTCCTGTTCCGCCAGACAAGGTTGGGGCAACGGGGAAAGAGCTTTACCTTTCTGAAGTTCCGGTCCATGCATGCAAAGTCGGACCCTGGGATTCACGAGGCATACGTCAAACGTTTCATTTCGAATCAGATCGAGGGCGCGGGAAGCACCGGCGGCGTCTACAAGCTGCAGTCGGATCCGCGCATCACAAAGGTAGGCCGGATACTCCGGCGGACCAGTCTCGATGAAATTCCGCAGTTCTTCAGCGTCCTGATCGGCGAAATGTCCCTCGTAGGTCCGCGCCCGCCGCTTCCTTACGAGTTCGCGGCGTACGAAGCATGGCATCGCCGCCGGCTTCTCGCGGTCAAGCCCGGAATTACCGGTTATTGGCAGGTGGAAGGGCGCAGCCGGGTCAAGTTCGACGAAATGGTCCGTATGGATATCGAGTATGCACGGACGTGGTCTCTCTGGATGGATATCAAGATCCTTCTGCGGACACCACGTGCCGTGGTAAGTGGGAGCGGCGCCTGTTAGCACCGCTTCAGGGGATCATAACTTAGTCGCCACCAGCGGATTTCCGGAAAGGCATACGCGCCCGTTCCGCCAGCGACGCGGGGCTGTCGTCTATACCGAGCTTCTTCATTTTGTAGAGCAGTGACTTATAGTCGATTTTCAGGATAGTTGCAGCATGTTTGCGATTCCAGCGCGTCGAGTCAAGAGCCGCCAGAATCGCATCGGCTTCAGCCTGCCGATTGACTCTGGTTACCTGCTCCAGGATAGGCACTTCGTCCTGCTCCTCCAGGCTTGCGGCGCGGCGCTCCGCCGGCGCCACCGAGGCAGGAGGCCTGCGGAGGATGCGTGTCTGAAGGTCATGGGCGATGGAGTCGGCATCGCGAAAGATCACGAACTTACGCATGTAATTTTCGAGCTCGCGAACATTTCCCGGCCAGCCGTAAGCGCTCATGGTGCGCCGGAGTTCCGCATTGATCAGCGGGATCGGATCGCCGGGTTCGACGTATTTCCGGATGAGGAACTCCGCCAGCGGAATAATGTCGCCGACTCGCTCGCGCAGAGGCGGTACTTGAAGGACGATGACACTTAGCCTGTAGTAGAGATCCTCGCGAAAGGTACGGTCAGAAATGGCCTTTTCCAGATCGCGGTGTGTTGCCGCCATGACGCGGACATTGACTTTGACGGTCTCCTTGCCGCCAATACGCCGAAACTCGTGATCCTGCAGGACCTGGAGCAGCTTTGCCTGCAGCCGGATATCCATGTCGCCAATCTCGTCAAGCAGAATCGTGCCCCCGTCGGCCAGCTCGAAGATACCGGCCTTCCGATCGTAAGCGCCAGTGAAGGCGCCGCGTTCGTAGCCGAAGAGTTCACTTTCGACGAGCTCCGAAGGAAGCGCTGCGCAGTTGAGTTTCAGAAACGGGTTCGCCGCGCGCGGCGAGTGTGCGTGCAGGTTCCGGGCCAGGACTTCTTTCCCGCTTCCTGTTTCGCCCTGAATGAGAACAGGCACGCCAGATTGGCCGATCCGGGCCGCACGGGACTCGATCTCATGGATTCGCGGATCGCAACTCCGGAATGTACGAGCCGACCGGATCTCACGCGGAGCCGGTCTGGAGGGCGTATGCACCGTTCCGAACGCGCATTTCAGAATGCTGGTGAGTTCCTCCGGATTTATGGGCTTGCAGACAAATTCGGTGGCGCCGCATTTCATCGCGACGACGACATCCCGAGTCAGCCAGAGACCTGCCACTACAATTACGGGCAAGCTGTTATCAATGGCCCGGACCTCGCGGAGTATGTCCAGGGCACCCCGGTCGGGCGCGATGCCAAGCAACAGAGCCGCGACTCTGACTTCCGGATTCCGAAGAAAAGCCAGGATCTCTTCGCCGTCCGTTACCGGTTGAGCCGCATAACCAAGAGATTCGACGACAGCCTCCAGGTGCTGGCTGGCGTCAGGATCCTCCTCGCAGACCAGAATTCTGCTTTTGTAAAACTGCAGACTGCTTCCCAATCGCCCTCCACGGATCGCTGGATTCCCCCGTCGCCCGCGATTCTATTTCTATATTGGTGGTCTCAGAATAACGTACTATGTAATGAAGTCAACGGCCTGACGGCAGATAGGTGATTTAGGAGTACTAGGTGGTTCGCGGGGATTACTTAGATTGACGCCTTCTATAAGAAAACAATAAGCGGTTTTTGACCTTTTACGACCGGAGTAGAGCGCGTCGCATCTTTTCGAGAAAAACTTTACGGCCAGGCCTGGCCGTACTCAGACGCTGCCAGCGTCCGCAGCAGCGGGTCACAGGGAATTCATAAGACCTTAACCAGACAGGGATAGCACTTAAGTGCTATCCCATGACAGTCTTGAAAAGACTTAGCCGCTCCGGAACTATGGAGTTGCAGGCAACAGTACCCGATTGTCGAGAGTGAGACAAAGATGAACTCGCGAGGAGCGCGGCTCAACTCATAATGACCTTCAATCGGATTCTGCGCACGAGCGTATGGGCAGGTGTAACGCTTTGGGCCTTGTATCCCGCGAGCTTTCTGACGGCTCAGACAACCAGCTTGAGCCTTAGCTCGGCGACTACAGTGCAGGGCGGCACTGCCGTTCTTGGTTTGTCTTTGTCGTCTTCCGGAGCGTCTCCGGCCGGTTTGCAGTGGACGCTCGCTTATCCCGCAGCGCAGGTTTCCGCCATCAGTGCGGCCGCCGGGCCTGTCGCGACCGCTGCTGGCAAGACCATTTCGTGCGCTCCCGCGTCCGGCCTGCTGACATGTCTTCTGAGCGGATTGAATACTAATACGATCTCATCGGGAGTCGCAGCTACCGTGCAGGTGACTCTGGCCCCTTCCGGAGGTACAACGGCCATCAACATAACCAGCGCAGTGGGAGTGGACCAGAACGGCAGTGCACTGACAGTCGGGGTCGGAACAAATGGGATCATTACGGTTCCCGCTGCATCCTCGGTCTCATGCAGTCCGGGGAGCCTCGGTCCCAGCGGAGCTGCAAGTTGCACCGTGACCCTGAACAGCGTGGCTCCGGCCGGTGGGGTGAGCGTCACGCTGGGAAGCAGCGACGGTTTACTGACGGTTCCGGCGTCGGTGACGGTCGCGGCGGGGGCGACGACCGCCACATTCAACGCCAGCGCGGCTGTCAGTATCCCGAGCGATCGGCCAGCAACGGTGACAGCCAGCGCCGGAGGGAGTTCACCGGGTACGACAGTCAACCTTCTGACCTCGGCGCCGGTTCTCGTATCCGGCCTGAGCTGCAATCCCACGTCGCTTGGCTCCGGTGGCACAAGCACCTGCACCGTGACGCTCACACAAAACGCGCCCTCGGGAGGTTCCAGTGTCCTGTTGACCAGCGACAATGCTTTGCTGACTGTTCCAGCTTCCGTCATGGTGACGGAGGGCACGGCGAGTGGAACGTTCAGCGCGACGGCCAGCATCAGCTTTGCGGGTGGTCAGAGCGCAACTGTAACCGCTACTCTTGGCGAAAGTTCGCAGCGCGCAATCATAAACGCTGCCAGCGCAACACCCGCGTTTGTCCAGGAGACGAACAATCGTGCCGTTTCGGGATCGACAAGCAGCGCAGTGTTTTCGTCTCCTGTGACCGCGGGAAATCTTCTGGTCGTCTATCTCATCTGGGATAACACGGGCAGCGCTTCGGTTTCCGATACCCTCGGGAATACATATACGGCCGCGACTACACCGACCCGATGGAGCAGCGGCGCGTACAGCGTGCAGACGTTCTATGCAATCAGCTCCGCCGCTGGCTCTGATACCGTGACAGCAAGGTTCGGTACTGCGGTCAGTTCATTCGGCATTGTATATGCGCATGAATACTCCGGCGTTCTGCAATCGTCGCCGGTTGATGTAACGGCCGCGGCGGCTGGTTCTTCGGGTTCTCTGAACAGCGGCGCAGCGGTTACGTCCAATAACATCGACCTGCTCTTTGGCGGAGGCGTGTCGGCGAACAGCGTGACGGCCCCTGGGTCCGGGTATACTGCGCGCTCCACGTTCGTCGGGAACATGACTGAGGATAAGGTGGTCTCGACGAGCGGGTCCTACAGCGCGACTGCGAGTAACAGCGGGGGCGCATGGGCGATGCAGATGGTCGCGTTCAAGGGGGGGACGAGCGGCGCATCCGATACCACGCCGCCGACGGTACCGGACGGGATCTCTGTTACTGGCGTCACGACGACTACCGTCTCGCTGTCCTGGACAGCTTCGACGGATCCGGACAACGCGTCCGGCACGCTGACTTATGGAGTATATCGGGACGGTGTTTTTGTCGGGACGACCTCGCCAGGCGTGACGTCCTGGGTCGATAGTGGACTGACGGCCTCGACGACGTACGCTTATACGATTACGGCCGAGGATGCGGCGGGCAATACTTCGGCGCAATCGGGTAGCGTGCAGGCCACAACCAGTCCGCTGGTGTCCGTGTTGGTGTCATCGGTTTCGTGTAATCCGACGAGTCTGGGGCAGAGCGGGGTGAGCACGTGTACGGTGACTCTGACCCAGACAGCTCCGGCGGGTGGGGCAAGTGTGACGCTGTCGAGCAGCAATGGGCTGCTGACGGTGCCGGCCGCGGTTACGGTGACTTCGGGCAATACGACCGGAACGTTCAGTGCGACGGCGTCGGCATCGATTCCGAGCAATCAGAGCGCGACGGTGACGGCGACATTGGGGACCAGTGCGAAGACGGCGACGATCGCACTGCAGGCGCCAGTGCTCGTGTCATCGGTTTCGTGTAATCCCGCAAGTCTGGGGCAGAGCGGTGTGAGCACGTGTACGGTGACCCTGACGCAGACGGTTCCGGCGGGTGGCGCGAGTGTGACGCTGTTGAGCAGCAACCCATTGCTGACCGTGCCTGCCTCAGTTACCGTTGCGTCGGGTAACACGACGGGGACATTCAGTGCGACGGCCTCGGCTTCGATTCCGAGCAATCAGAGCGCGACCGTGACGGCGACATTGGGAAGCAGTGCGAAGACAGCGACAATCGCGCTGCAGGCGCCGGTGCTGGTGTCGGCCGTTTCGTGTAATCCCGC
>CAZXCO010000777.1:0-5124 GCA_964639095.1 uncultured Solibacteraceae bacterium | reverse complement strand
TCCGCCGCCCGTATCGGTCGTATAAGCGCCGCGCGCGCCGCCGATCGAGCCGATGTCGAGTCCGCCCGTCACCTGCCGGCAGGTTCCCGGCGCAAATCCGCTGGGGCAAGGCAGATTCGCGACGGAAACGACTCTGGGGATTTCGTTCGGCGAGTTCAGAATCTGCGCCGCCATGCTGTCCGGCCGCTGGGCAATCACTGCCTGGCGGAACTGGGGCGTTTCAATCCACGAGTTCACGAAGTTGGTGCTCCGGTTGTTCAGTCCCTCATAGGAGAAGAAAAAGAACAGCCGGTTCTTCACTACCGGACCGCCGACGCTCGCCGCATACTGGCGAAAGAGCTGATCCACCCGCGCCGGCGGGAGATTGTATCCGCCATAGGAGTTGAAGGCGTTGAAGGCGGGGTCGTCCAGCTTGAAGACTCCGCTGCCGTGAAACTGATTCGTGCCGTTCTTCGAGACGACGTCGATCTGCGCGCCGGCATTCCGCCCGATTTCGGCGGAGTAGGAGCCCGACGTCACCCGCAGTTCCTTGACCGACTCCTGGTTCGGGGTCACAACAGCGGCGCCGCCCCATCCCAGACTGTTTACGCTGACGCCATCGATCCGGTAGCTGTTCTCTGAAAGGCGCTGCCCGTTGGCCGCGACCGGAACCTGGTTCTCCGTCTGAAAGATTGCGAAGTTCGAACCGCCAGGGCCGGTCGTGTTGGGAAGATTCGCCGCGCTTCCTCCGCCTCCGCGCGCGGAGTCTCCGAACACGCCGGGCGTCAGCCGCAGAAGTTCGTAGGGGTTCCGCCCGACCTGCGGCAAACGCTCCACTTCTTCGGTGGTGATCGCTTTGCCGACGTCCCCGTTCTCGGTCTGGAGCGCTGGCCGCGACGTGTCGCTTACCGTGATGGACTGCGATACATCGCCGGTCGCGAGCGTCAGATTACGTCCCTGGATCTCCTCGGCGTTGATTCGGATATCCGAGAGGACCTGTTTCTGGAACCCGGTTTTCTCTGCCTCGATCGTGTAGGTTCCTGGCGCAAGTCCAAAAAACCCGTAAAAGCCTTCCTGCGTGGTTTCCGTCTTCTGAGTTCTCTGCGTCTCGGTGTTCGTCAGAGTCACCGTGGCATTCGGAACGACGGCTCCGGTCGAATCGGAAATAACACCCTGTACACCGGCGCGGAACTGTGCAACCACGGGAAGAGAAAAAAGAAACAGCACTCCCACAACACGTTGCATGGCAAAGCGCCTCCAACGCCCCGATTGTGATATAGCCAAAGCGCTTCCGGCAACGGCGCGGACGCCATCGCCGTAATGATCTGTACCCGCGATTTATCAAGTGTTTTGCTAAACGTATTCCAGGCCACGATCCAGGGGCCAGGCGATGTCTTCGCTAAAACCCGTGCATGGTGGCGCACGCGAGGGCCGAAGATGGTTCAGAGTCTGGCCGAGATGATGGGATCCGTAGTCGGTTGAGCGGAGCCGCCGGAGGCTTCGACTGTGACCGTGATCGCGGTCGCACTATCCACCGGACCCGGCCGGACGAAGATCGCGGTGGCATCGGGCTGACTTTGAAAGACGCCGCCCGGCACCGGATTTCCTTTTGCGGGGATGACCCAAAGCTCGAACGTCTTGCCGGAATCGAGCTGCGGAAGGCTGGCGCCGATAAACACGATGCCCCTCGCGGAGTTCACAAAGACGTGCCCCCTCGACGGCTTCTCTGTTTCTCCGAACGCCACATCCCTGGTGGCCGGATCGTTCAGGATCGGGAGCGCCCGCTGCAGTTTGATCGTATCGCCGCTCTGGCGTCTGCCGGCAATGCCGATTGTCAGAAGAGCCACGCTCAAGAGCGCCGTGATGCCCCACGGCAGCAGTGCGCCGAGACGCAGGCTTCTCGGTTCCGGCTCGACCACGGCCAGTACGCGCCGGCGCAGATATTTGGGAGGCTTCGTGACCGGGACGGCGCCGGCCATCGCGGTCACGGTCGCCATGGCGCTTGCCACGCCCGCGAGGCAGGCGGGGCAGCGCCGTGAAAGATGCTCGGTGATTTCCAGACGCTCGGGATCGGCGGCGACGCCGAGAGCGTAAAGGGTATAGTCCTCGCGAAGTTCGCTGCACGTCATGCCGTCACCGCCTGGCCGAGTTCGCCGCGAAGTTGTTTTACGGCCGAGAGCAGCCACGTCCGGATAGCGGCCGGCGCCTCGCCCATGCGTTCCGCCATCTCGGCCTGTGAGAGGCCTTCGTAATACGCCAGCTCGAGCACCTTCTGCTCGTGCGGGCTGAGCTTCGCGACCGCCGCCCGGACGATGCGCGAATGGTCTGCCTGCAGTACTTCTGCCTCCATACCGGCGAAAAGCGATGGATGCTCGCGCAACTCGGGCGGAGGCGCGGCCGGGTCGAAGCGGGGCCGGCGGAATCGAACATGATCGATTGCGCGATTGCGTGCGATCGCGAGCAGCCACGGCCAGAGGGCTTCCCGGCCGGGCTCAAACGCATGGGCTTCGTTCCATGCGTGGAGAAACGATTCCTGCACCAGATCTTCGGCCAGTTGGGTATCGCGCACGATGGCCACGATCACCGAATAGACCAGCTTCCCGAAGCGATCGTAAAGATCCGCGATCGCGGTGCTGTCGCGCCTCTGGAGGCGCCGTGCAAGTTCCTCATCGTTTGGGTCGCTCATCTTGAGCGCGAGCAATATGCCGGGTATCATCATTCGAAGTCGTTCCTTGACGAGCATAGCGCCCGGCAGGGCGGGAACACTGCCGGGATGGAATTCCGCGGCTCACTCGGCGGCGCTTCATCATCTTTCATCGTGCCGGCGCGACCGCTCGCACTCGCGGAGAACGCGCTTTTGATCATCCGGGTCACGAGACGATTCGATGATGGGCATGCTGCGCATTTTTTTCTTGACATTCGAACGGAGTGACTCTATATATGAATCACGCTGCGATTTTTTCGAGATCGCAAATTCGAATAGGGAGAATCACTCGATGAAGAACGCAACCAAGAAGGCTGCCGCGAAAAAGAAAGCTGCTCCGAAGAAGAAGAAGTAGCCCGGCAGCGTCCGATCAGGACGTAACCCAACAGCACAACAAAGGCTCCGGCGACGGGGCCTTTTTTTTTGCCGCCCGCGGCCGGGCCCTTTTCAGCGCCCGGCGTGCCTCCTCCAGCTACTCCTTCACGAACTTCTGTACGGCCCTGTTCACAGTGTCCGCGACGTAGATCTCGCCCTTGGGGCTCACAGCCACATAGTGCGCCTCGCCGAACTCGCCGAGGCCCTTTCCGGATTTGCCGATCGCCCCGAGCACGTTGCCGTTCAGGTCGAGCCGGAGTAACTGACCGGCGAAGCCATTCACCATATATATGTATTGCTGCCCGATCGTGAGACCGCACGGCAGCCCCTTGTACTTCATCTCGCGGATGAACTTGCCGTCCTGATCGAAGACCTGAATCCGTTCGTTCTCACGGTCTGCCACCCAAAGGAGTCCTTTGGCGTCAATGGCGATTCCATGCGCGACGTTGAACTGCCCCGGCGCGGTCCCGAGTCCGCCCCAGGAAGTTTCGAACTTGCCGTTCCTGTCGAACTTCAGGACGCGAGGGTCGCCTTTCCCCGGAGTGTGGCCCTGAACCACAAAGACGTCGCCATTGCGGCCGATCGCAACTTCGTTGGGTTCATTCAGAAGGTGCGAACCGGCGGCTTCGTTCCATTCCCCGCGCTGGCCTTTCGTGCCGATGGTCAGAAGAGTCTGTCCCTGGGGATTCATCTTGACGACAATGTCGGCGCCGACGTCGGTGATCCAGAGATTCCCATCGCGGTCGATCGTCAAACCGTGCGTGCGCCGGAAGAGTCCGTCGCCGAAGCCCCGAAGGAACTTTCCATTGGCGTCGAATTCGACGATCGGCTGTGCGCCCCGGTTCAGCACGAACAGATGCCCCTTTGAATCGAAGGCGACGCTGGCCGACGCTCCCATGGCCGTGCCCTCAGGAAGAGGAAGGGGGTCGGCGACCGCGACATAATCGAGAGCCGGAGCGACCTGCGGCTCCATGAGCGCCGGATTCGTCGGCCGCTGTGCGGGAAGAGCGCCGCAGTAAAGAAGGACGGCCAGGGGGACGGCTGCACCGCCTCCCTGCCGAAGGAACGAACGCCGGCCGAAACGGCGAGGCTGAAAGCCGGGTCCAATGCGAGGCTGAAAGCCGGGTCCAATGAAAGCCAACATCACATTAATCCCGATTCGCAGGCGCCCCGCCCCGGCCGCCCCGCCCGCCGCGTCCTCCACGGCCGCCGCCATCGGACCGCGGGAGCGCAAGTGCGACCAGTTCCGCGCCGCCACCCTGCTGCCCGGCCACGACGGCAACGATGAACTGTCTGCCGTTGACGCTGTAGGTCATGGTTCCGCCCGTCATGTTGGCGCCAAGAGGGATTTCCGTGATGACCGAACCGGTTTTCTTGTCGAGCACCCGCAGGTTGTTGCTTCCTTCGAACAGCAGAGTTTTCGTAACCAGAATCGGCGAACGCTGCGGGCCGCCCCAGTTGCTGGCGTCGATACCGGCGGCTTTCAGCGCCGGATTGTTCACCAGGCTGTCGGCCGGCTTTCCGTTGGGAATCATCCACGTGTGGTCGCCCGTGTTGAGGTCGATCGCGGTGATGCGGCCGTACGGACCCTTGATCAGCGGCACAGACTCGGGCCGTCCATCCGCCGTGTGCCCTGTCACCACATTCGGCCCGCCCAGGCCGCCGGCCGCGATGTACTGCATCTCCGAACGCGTGCCGCCCGGCTGCAGGGACGACAAATAGGGCGAGGTTACCGACGGCACGTAAAGCATTCCGGTTTCCGGATCGACCGAGGAGCCCATCCAGTTGGCTCCGCCGCCGGCGCCCGGCAGTTGAATCGTCGCCAGTTTGCCGCCGGTGTCCTTAACGATTGGCGGCGTGAAGATGGGGCCCATAACATATTGAGAAGCGACCTTCAGAGCTTCGGCCTTGATCTCGGGCGTGTAATCGGCGAGATCGGCAGTCGTGACGCCCTGGCGATCGAACGGCGCCGGTTTGGTCGGGAACGGCTGGGTCGGCGAATACCACTCGCCGGGCGCGCTCCCTTGCGGCACCTTCCGCTCCTCGATCGGCCATACGGGTTTCCC
>CAZXCO010000776.1:0-2334 GCA_964639095.1 uncultured Solibacteraceae bacterium | reverse complement strand
CCACGCACACCGTCGTCGAAAACGACGGATACTCTTTCGAATCGCAGAATGCTCGCGCCTTCGCCCTGGGGAATCTGAGCCATGGATCAGGCGGTCTGGCTGACGAAGATCTTACTCACAAACAGGTCCAGAACAAAGATGAGAACCGACGCCACGACCATTGCCTGAGTCGTGGACCGCCCGACTCCCTGGGTCCCGCCCGTCGTGCGCAGCCCGTAGAAGCAGCCGATCAGCGAAATTGCGAAAGAGAAAATAAAGGGCTTGAGAAGTCCCTGGCCAACATCATTCCAGACCAGCGCCTGCCAGGTCGAAGTCCAGTACTGGCGCGTCGGCAGGCCAAAGAGAACGATCGCCATGACCCAGCCGCCCACCATGCCGATGAAGTCATCGATCACGGTCAGGGCGGGCAGCATCACGGCCGTCGCGATCATCCGGGGAGTGACGAGTTTCTGGACCGGGTCGGTGCCGAGGGCCCGCATGGCGTCGATCTGCTCAGTCACCTTCATCGAACCGAGCTCGCTGGCAATGCCCGAGGCGTTGCGGCCGGCCACCATCACTGAAGCCAGCACCGGGCCCAGTTCGCGCACCAGAATGATCGAGACGAACTGCCCGGTCCGTCCGGTCTGGCCGTATTGCTGCAGGCTGCGGCCCATCTGCATTGCCATGACCGCCCCGGAAAAAAAGCCGGTCAGCAGGACGATCGGAATGCTGCCGACGCCGATCGCATCCATCTGGAGGAGAATATCGTCGAGGTAATGGGGTCTCCGCCAGACGTTCCGGATGGCCCGGCCGGTCAGTTCGTAGAATTCCTGAATTGCCAGGATGGGGCCCTTCAGAATGTCGAGCACAGGTCTATTTTCTGCTGCGCACACGGATCGTGCGCTACGAACTCGATGCTAGCATAGGCCTTGTTTGGCCCAGGTGTTTCGCCCGGAATACACGGGATCGATCGGATTTTGAGAGATATATGAAAGGTTTGACCGATGTCCCCGGCATTCTGGTCGGTCATGCCACCGACGCTGTGGCGCTTACGGGATGCACGGTCGTGCTGTGCGGCCGCGACGCCGTGGGTGGAGTGGATATACGGGGTTCGGCGACCGGTTCCTGCGAACTGGAAACCCTCGATCCGGGCCATCTCGCACCCAATGTGCACGCCATCGTCCTTTCCGGCGGGAGCGCTTACGGTCTGGAAAGCACGTGCGGCGTTCGCAATTTTCTGGAGAAACGTGGAATCGGCTACGATACCGGGGTTGCGCGCGTTCCCATTGTGCCAGGCGCCATTTTGTTCGATCTCGGAATCGGCAGTCCGCATGTGCGGCCAACCCGTGAGATGGGGGAAAAGGCAGCGCTCGCGGCCGGCCCGGGGCCTGTGGCGGAAGGAAATGTCGGAGCCGGAACAGGCGCAACGGTCGGCAAGATCTTTGGGATGAAGCAGGCGATGAAGAGCGGGATCGGCAGTGCGTCGCTGACGCTGGGGTCCGGAGTGGTGGTGGCGGCGCTCATCGCGGTTAATGCGCTGGGGGATGTGATCGATCCGGCGAATGGCCGTATTGTCGCGGGCGCCCGGAAAACGCCCACGGGCAGGGAATTCGCAAATTCGGCGGCAGTGATGCGGCACGGATTGAATCCAGCGCCCGGAGGCCATACCGTCATTGGCATCGTAGCGACCAATGCGCGGCTCGACCGGGTTCAGGTCAATAAACTGGCTGCCCTGGGAAGTCTGGGGGTGGCGCGCACCATTTCACCGGTCAACACCATGAACGACGGCGACATCACCTTCGCGATCTCGCTGGGAAACGAGCGGGCATCCGTCGACGAAGTCGGCGTGGCGGCAGCCGAAGCCGTGTCGCGGGCTGTGCTGCGCGCGGTGCGAACGGCCAGAACCGCCGGCGGCGTGCCCGGTCTTGGTTAACGGGATTGAGTTGAAGCCTGAGGACTAGCTTTTGGCTTCGCCGAGAACCGCTTTGACGCGCGAATGCAGGCGGCTCTTGTAGCGAGCGGCGGTACCGCTCTTGATGTAACCCTTGCGGGCCGCCTTATCGACCAGCGAGAACGTGGCTGAGAGAACCGTATGAAGGTCGCCGGCGGAAGGGGTCTTTGCGGCCAGCGCCCTCCGCATGGCGCGGATCTGATGCCGCAAACGTGTCTTCGCAAAACGATTGAATGCCGTGCGCCGTTCCGTCTGCCGGACCCGCTTCAACGCACCGAAAGTATTCGCCATCTTATGTTTCTGATCCTTTTAAATCCGGGTAATCTCCAAGCATAGCAGATCGGGCCGGCCTCCCGAAAGCCGGTTACCCTGAACAACACGGGACCCGCCTGCGTACTTTCAAT
>CAZXCO010000775.1:0-3280 GCA_964639095.1 uncultured Solibacteraceae bacterium | reverse complement strand
TGTTCGCTCTCCCGAGGCTGATCGACAACCACGCGCCGGCGCTGACCAGACTGTGGCAGGGCGTGCTGTTCGCGGCCGCGCTGCTCGGCATGCTTCTGAGCTTCTCGCGCGCGTGCTGGATCAATTTCGGAGTCGCCACGGGAGTCTTTCTTGCCGGCCAGCTTTACCTTCTGCCGGGCCGTGAGAAGATCCGCGGGCTGCCTGGAAAACTGGGAATTCTCGCGGCGGCCGCGGTCGCCGTGACCATGCTCGTCAACATGCCCGCCGTGCATTCGATGCTGGTGGTGCGCGTCAACTCCGACCACCTGCAGGATTACGACCGTGTGCGGTTCGAGACGCAGAGCCTGGCGATCCGGACCGCGGAAGAGCACCCGCTCGGCATCGGCCCCGGCCAGTCGGAAGATGTCTTCGACTATTCCACGCACAGCATGTATGTCCGGATCCTTGCCGAGAACGGAGTGCTGGCTCTCATCTCAATTCTGTTCTTCATTGGAGCGACATTGCACCGCTGCTACCGGCTCATGCGCCGCGCGGCGGACCCGTGGATTCGCGAGGTCAATCTGGTGGTGTTCGCGTGCATCGCCGGGCACCTCGTGAACAGTCTCGTGATCGACACGGTGCACTGGCGGAATATCTGGTTCATTTATGCCCTGCCCTGGATATCGGTGCCGCTTCTGCGTTACGTGCGCACGGTTCCGGCACTGAACCAGCGCGGCGCTGCCTTTGCACGCGTGAGGAATCCCCGGCTGGCGCGCATATGAGACGGCCGGACAACAGGAAAAGTCTGCGAGTCGAAACGAAAGTTTGCGAACAACGATGAAAGTTCTCTTTCTGATTACACGCCCGGAACGGGGTGGTGCGCAGGTACATGTAGTCGACCTGATCCGCGGTTTGCGGAACCGCTGCGAAATCGAAGTCGCGGCGGGCGAAGACGAAGATCACTATCTTTTTGAAGAGGCGGAGAAGCTGGGAGTCCGCTGGCATCTGCTGCCCAGTCTGCGTCAGCCCATGGACGCGGTGTCTGACGCGCGGGCGTTCATCGAGATCATGGCCCTTCTGCGCCGCCGGCGGCCCGACCTGATTCACGCACACACGTCGAAGGCCGGCATTCTGGGGCGTTTTGCCGCGTCTTTCCGCCGCATTCCGGCCGTATTCACGGCGCATACCTGGTGCTTCACGGACGGGACGTCATGGAAATGGAAGGTGATGGGGCTTCCGCTCGAACGTCTCGCCAGTTCGGCGCGCGGCCTGATCATCAACGTCTCCGAGGCCAACCGGCAGCTTGCACTGCAGTACAAAATCGCGACGCCGGAGCGGCTGGTGACGATTCACAACTGCATTCCGGACGAGCCCTGGGCCGGCCCCCCGGCCACCGCCGGGCCGCCCACGGTCGTGATGGTGGCCCGTTTTGTCCCGCAGAAGCAGCACACAATGCTGCTCAAGGCCGCCGCCGGAGTGCAGCAGCCGTTTCGTCTCCTCTTTGTGGGTACCGGCGCAACGCTCGCTGAGGTGCGGGAGATGGCGCGGGAGCTGGGCCTCGAAGATCGCGTTACGTTCACCGGCGACCGGTCCGACGTGCCCGATCTGCTGCGCCAGTCGTCGATCTTTGTCCTGCCCAGCCGCTGGGAGGGCTTTCCCATCAGCATTCTCGAAGCCATGCGGGCCGGCCTGCCGGTCATTGCAGCCGATGTCGGCGGGGTTCGCGAAGCGGTCATCGACGGAGAGAACGGATTTCTGATCGGGCACGCGGATACAGCAGGGCTGCAGCGTGCGCTCGAAACACTCCTGTCCGATGCCAGGCTGCGCGATCGTATGGCGCATTGCAGCAGGGCTTTGTTCGAACAGAGATTCACCGCCGAACACATGCTCGAAAAAACATTCGGCATCTATCGGATGGCGTTTCCCGAAACGAGGGAGGGATACGGGCTTTCGACGTTACGCTCCGGCGAACACGCCTGACCGATGGCGCGCCGGCAAAGTTTCCAACTATGTCAACACAAACAATGACCGCGGAGATGCAGCTCCCGGTAGCCCATCGCTGCCGGCCGGGCTGGATGATCACGTGTCTGGTAATCGGAGATGCCTTTAGTCTGGCAGTGGCTGGGGCCATTGCCATATTCTTCAAACTCTTCCCCAGCGGCCAGCTGGGGAGTCTGCACTCTTATCTTGCTCTCGCTCCATTGCTTCCCGTATTCCTGCTGGTCTATTGCGCGATCGGACTCTATTCGGGAATTTCTCTGGGTTCACCCGAAGAACTCCGCAGACTGACTTTGTCGTCGATTCTGGTATCTCTTTTCCTCAGTGTTTTGACTTTACCTTCCCGTGGCACCGGCGCCGTGTTCACCGGGACGATGGGGCTGGCTCTTTTCTGCAGCGTCATTCTTGTGCCCCTCACGCGCGTGTGCCTGAGGCTGCATTTTTCCAATGCAACATGGTGGGGTTATCCGACGGTCGTGTTCGGCGATACCGACACCGCGGGGTCTCTCATCCGGAATCTGCTCAGCGAGCCCGGCCTAGGTTTGAAGCCCATTGCCGTCTTCTCGCGCGATACGTGGCGTCCACTTCACGGCGTGCCCGCGCTCGCGGCCCGCGAAATCGAGCGTCTGGCGCGAAACATCCAGGGTCCCGCTTATGCCGTGATCGTGGCGTCCGGCGCGAGCCGCGAGGAACTGGATACCGTGATCCGGACGTACCGGAAATACTTTTCCCACATCCTTGTCGTCCCCGGCTTTTCCGGATTCTCCTGTCTTTGGGTGAATCCGAAAAATCTCGGTGGAATGCTGGGGCTCGAAGTCTGCCAGCAGGTGTTCCTTCCCAGCCGCAGGCTTCTCAAGCGCGCCATCGATCTTCTGCTGACGATCGCGGTCGGCGTGCTGCTCCTGCCGGTCCTCCTTCTCGTCGCGCTGGCGATCCGGCTCGACAGCCCCGGACCGATCATCTACGGACAGCGCCGCATCGGCCGTGGCGGCCACGAGTTCAAGGCCTGGAAGTTCCGCTCGATGGTGGCGAACGCCGACGAAATCCTCAGAACGTATCTGGAGGAAAATCCGGCGCTGCGGGAGGAATGGGCACAGACGCACAAGCTCAAGAACGATCCCCGGGTCACGCGGCTGGGGCGCTTTCTGCGACGCAGCAGCCTGGACGAATTTCCGCAGCTCTGGAACGTGCTGCGCGGAGAAATGAGCCTCGTCGGGCCGCGCCCCATTGTGCGGGATGAGATCCGGCATTATGGCGTGGACTTCGAGACCTACACCTACGTGCAGAGTGGGCTGACCGGCCT
>CAZXCO010000774.1:0-6276 GCA_964639095.1 uncultured Solibacteraceae bacterium | reverse complement strand
CGACAACGTGTGTGACCCGGAGTGGCTGAAGGCGCAAACCGGGAAAGCGACCGGGGGCGAGGCGCTTGCGCTGCTCTTCGAAGAGCACGTGGAGAAAAGGCTGATTCAGCCCACTCTGATTTATGATTTCCCCGTAGAGATTTCGCCGCTCTCGAAAAACAAGCCGGACGATCCCGGAATGGTGGAGCGGTTTGAAATCATCATCGCCGGTATGGAGATCGGCAACGCCTATACGGAGCTGAACGACCCGATCGAGCAGCGCCGCCGCTTCGACGCGCAGATCGGTATGCGGGAACGGGGCGACGAAGAGGCGCATCAGATGGATGAGGATTACCTGCGGGCGATGGCTTACGGCATGCCGCCGACCGGCGGGGAGGGATTGGGGATCGACCGGCTCACGATGCTGCTGACGAATTCGCAGTCGATCCGGGACGTGATTCTGTTTCCTCTGTTGCGCCCCGAGAGCGAAATCGGTATGGCCGGGAAGCTGCGGAAACTGGATGGGACAGATTGACCGCCTGACCGCGGAATGAAGTAGAAGACTGGCCTGGTGATAATGTGATTTCCTCCTTCGAGACGTTCGTTGCGGGACGCTACCTGCGGGCGCGCCGGAAGGAGAAAGTCATCTCGGTGATCACGGTGATTTCCGTGATCGGGGTGGCGGCGGGCGTGATGGCCCTGGTTATTTCTCTCGCTGTCAATAACGGATTCCAGACCACGCTGCAGCGGAACATGCTGGCTGCGACCGCGCACGTGAATATCCTGAACAAGGACCCCGGCGTCGGGATCGATGACTGGCGCAATCTGGTGACGAAGTTCCGCAAGGTACCCCACGTGGTGGCGGTTGCGCCGGTCCTTTACGACGAGGTGCTGCTCAGCGGTCCGCAGGGCACGAAGCTCATCACCCTGAAGGGCATCGACACGAAAGGGGAGCTCTCCACCAGCGACACGCTGCGCCATCTGAAGCGCGGGTCGCTCGACCGCCTCAAGGAAGACAGCGGCCTGCCCGGAATCGTGATCGGCGCGAGGCTCGCGCAGGATCAGGGGCTCAACCTCAACAACGTTATCACCCTGGTGGATCCGCAGGGCACTCTGACGCCTCTCGGACCCCAACCGCACAGCCTTCGCTTTCGTATCGCCGGAATTTTCGAGACGAACTTTTTCGACGTCGATGAGACCTGGGCCTATGCCTCACTCGGCTCCGTGCAGCGGCTCCGGTCGGTTCAGGACGTGGTGAATACGATCGAGGTCCGGCTGGACAATCCGGATCTCGCCCCGGAGGCGGCGAAGGCTTTGATGCGCATCAGCGGGTCCGGCTATACGTCGGTCACCTGGGAGGAGCAGAACGCGCAGTTGTTCCACGCGTTGAATCTGGAGCGCATCGTCACGGCGATCACGATCGGCCTGATTGAACTGGTGGGCGCGCTCAACATTCTGATCACCCTCACGATGATCGTGCTGACCAAGTACAAGGACATTGCCGTGCTGATGTCCATGGGCGCCCGCCGCGCGCAGATCCGGAGAATTTTCGTGATGCAGGGGGCCATGATCGGGCTGATCGGGACGGCGATCGGGCTCGTGATCGGCTACGCGTTCTGCTACCTCGCGGGCACGGGGCACTGGATCCCGCTGGATGAATCCGTCTATGCTCTCAGCTATGTACCCTTCGAGCCGCGCGCGCTGGACGGGGTGTGGATTACCGCGGCGGCGCTCTCCGTGAGCCTGCTGGCGACGTTGTACCCGGCCCGGAACGCCACGCGGATCGCGCCGGTCGAGGTTCTCCGATACGAATGATGAAAGCGACGAAACCGAAAAATCAGGCCGAACGCAAAGCCCGCGTGCAGACGATTCTCGACAGGCTGGACGAGATGTATCCGAACGCCACGTGCGCCCTGAAGCACCGCAATCCCTGGGAACTGCTGGTGGCGACCATCCTTTCGGCGCAGTGTACGGACAAGCGCGTGAATGAAGTGACGCCAGGGCTGTTCGAAAAATATCCGACGCCCCGGGATTTCGCGGCGGTGCGCCCCGAAGTGCTCGCGGACGACATCCGCTCCACGGGATTCTTCAACAACAAGGCGAAGTCGATTGTCGGGGCGGCCAAAAAGATCGTCAACGAGTTCGGCGGCAAAGTTCCGCGGACCCTCGACGAACTGATTACCGTTCCGGGCGCCGCGCGCAAGACGGCCAACGTGGTGCTGGGAACGGCTTACAACATCGCTTCCGGCATTGTGGTCGATACGCACGTGCTCCGGGTCTCCCGGCGGCTCGATCTGACGAAGCATACCGATGCGGTGAAGGTCGAGCGGGATCTCATAGCCGTCATTCCGAAGGAAAAATGGATTCTGTTCTCGCACCAGATCATCCATCACGGGCGTGCGCTGTGCGTCGCGCGCAAGCCCAGGTGCGCGGAATGCAAGCTGGACCCGGTCTGCTACGCTGCGGACAAGACCACATGAAGCGCCCTGTGAGGAGATAGATGCGGCTGGGGGTATTCACTCCGCTTCTCGCCCAATTGCCGCTGGATGGCGTCCTGCGCAAGCTCGGGTCTCTCGGCGTGAAGACCGTCGAGCTCGGCACGGGCAACTACCCCGGCGACGCGCACTGCAAGCTCGCCATGCTCGAAGATCGAGCGGCTCTGATCGAGTTCAGAAAGACGCTCGAAGACCATGGGTTCACCATCAGCGCCCTCAGTTGCCACGGGAATGCACTGCATCCCGACCCGGCGATCGCGAGAGCGCATGGCGAGGTGAGCCGGAGAACCGTGGAACTGGCGGCGCGTCTCGAAGTGCCGGTGGTGATCGATTTTTCGGGATGCCCGGGAGACAGCGACGAGGCGAAATATCCCAACTGGGTCACCTGCCCGTGGCCAGCGGAATACCTGGATCTGCTCGAGTGGCAGTGGGACCGCAAGGTGGCGCCGTACTGGAAGGAGCACGGCCGGTTTGCAGCCGATCATGGCGTAAAGATCGCAATCGAGATGCACCCCGGATTCGTGGTCTACAGTCCGGAGACCATGCTGCGCCTGCGGGCGATTGCGGGCGAATCGGTCGGGTGCAATTACGATCCCAGTCACATGTTCTGGCAGGGCATCGATCCGATTGCGGCCGTCCACGTGCTCGGCGACGCCATCTTTCACGTCCATGCAAAGGATACGCAGATCTATGAACGCAATCTGCCGCTCAGCGGCGTGCTCGATACGAAGCCGTATACGGACGAACGCCGCCGCGCCTGGATTTTCCGCACCGTCGGATACGGTCACGGCGCGGAGTGGTGGAGCGAATTCATTTCCACGCTGCGGATGTATGGGTATGACGGCGTGCTCTCGATCGAGCACGAGGACAGTCTGCTCTCCCCGGAAGAGGGGCTTACGAAAGCCGTACGGTTTCTTGATTCCCTCGTGATTCGCGACCGCGCCGCCTCGCCGTGGTGGGTTTAAGCTGGAACTGATGCTTAGACGAATTGCAGTAATTCTGTTCGTGCTCGGTCTGGCTTCGTTCGCGTTCGGCGAGAAGAAGACGAAGGAGCCGCAGGAGAAAGCGGTCAGCGGCGTCGTTACCGATGCGAGCGGGCGTCCGGTTCCCGGAGCGGTGGTGCAACTCAAGAACACAAGGACGCTTCAGGTGCGGTCCTTCATCGCCAGGGAGAAGGGCGATTATCGTTTTCAGGGCCTGTCCACGGATGTGGACTACGAGCTCAGGGCGGAATCGAACGGAAAGTCCAGCGACACCAAAACACTGAGTTCGTTCGACAGCCACGAGGAAGCGACGATCAACCTTCAACTGAAGAAATAGAGGGCGCGCGGAGGCCGAAGCTCCGCGCCGCGCCTACTTCTGGTTCGCGATCTGGTTGAGCAGCGGAATATCCTTCGCGGGCCGCGAGTCCGGCAGCGCCTTGATATGGGCGTAGATGTCGGCGAGGTCCGCATCGGGCAGAGTCTTTGCGGTGTAAGCGGGCATCCGGTCCTGCTGGCCGGCGGGCGACGAGCCTTTGCGGGGCTCGCGTGGGTGCCGGACGAAGGCGAAAAAGGCCTCCCGGGAGAGTTTCATCGGCACCAGCCGCGCGCCCGGACCATTCTGGCCGGAATAGCCGTGGCAGGTATAGCACCGGTACCTCGTTTCGTACAACACTTTGCCGTGAGCGGCATTCTGCGCCATGGCGAGCGCCGGCGCCAGCGCGAGCAGAACTACCATCAAGCTTTTCATCTCGGTTGTGTCACCACATCGATCATGGCGGGTTCGCCTTTCTTCACCACTTCGAGCGCCCGCTTGAATGCCGGAGCGAGCTGGGCCGGATCGGTGATCGGACCCTGGCCGTACACCCCGAACGCCTTCGCGAGCGTTGCGTAATCGATATTGGGATCGATCAGGGTGGTTCCGACGTGGCATTTGTCGGTGCCGCGATTGCTGAGGCCCGCCTGTCTTTGCATGTGCATGACCTCCTGATGGTAGGCGCGGTTGTTGTGCATGATCGTCAGCAAGGGCACCCGGTGGTGCGCCGCGGTCCACAGGACGCCGGGCGCATACATCAGGTCGCCGTCCGTCTGGATATTGATCGAGAGCCGCCCGTGTTTCCGGTTCGCCAGAGCGGCGCCCACAGACGCCGGTGCGTTGTATCCCATGCCGCCCGCGCCCTGGCCGCCGATGTATTGATAGTGCTTGTCCATGCCCCACAGGCGCTGCGGCCAGTTGCCGATGAAGCCCTGCCAGGAGACCAAGGACCAGTCTTCATTCCGGATAAACGGCCAGAGTTCCGCGCACAGCCGGCTCAGGGCCACGGGGCTCGCGTCCCACCCGATGGCGGCCTGTTCGATATCGCGCGCGCGGGCCCTGCGATGAGCTTCGGCCAGTTTCGTTCCGCGGTCCGCAAAAGCGCGCTTGCGGTCTGCCGTGATCAGGCGCTTGCAGGCGTCGATCAGCGCCGGAAGCGTGGCTTCCGAATCGGCCGCCATGTCGATATCGACGTCGGCGAAGCGGCCCGCATCCTGAAGGTTGCTCTTCTGATACAGATCCACCGCGGAGATGCTGATGACTTTCGCATTGCGCGCCCGCGCTGCCCGGGCGGTTCCCGAAACATCCGCGACTTCGAGGCAGAGCGTCACGTCGGGCTGATAGCCCGGGCCGCCGTTGCCGGCCAGCGCGTGCGTGGAGGGGAAATTCACCCGTTCGGAGCTGTTGACCGGGGCCTGCAGCAGTTCAGCGAGGTCCACGAGCAGCGTGATGCCGTTGGGAGTGCGGGCGCACCTCTGCGCCATAATCAGCGGGCGTTCGGCCGCGACGAGAAGCTTTGCGGTCTCCATCACCGCGCCCGCGTCGCCCTGCGGCGGCGCCGGGAGAGTCACGCGCGGGACCCGCAGCCTGTCGCCGGCCGCCATCGCCTTCTCCTGCAGCTCTTCGTCAAGCACCAGCATCACCGGGCCCATCGGCGGCGTCATCGCGATCTTGTAAGCCCGGATCGCCGAATCGGCGAACTCTTCCAGCGTCTTCGGCTCGAAGTCGTACTTCAGCGAATCGCGGATCATGAGGGCCATGTCCTGTGCATTGTGGGCCTGCACCGCGTTGCCCCAGTTGCCGGCAATCATGAACACCGGAACACGGTCCCCATAAGCGTTGTAGATGGCCATGGACGCGTGCTGTATGCCGACCGTGCCGTGCAGCATCGTCATCATCGGCCGGCCTTCGATCTTGGCGTAGCCGTGAGCGATTCCGACGGAGGACTCCTCATGGCAGCAGGTCAGAATTTCCGGATTCTTGTTACCGCCGTAGTTGATCAGGGATTCGTGCACGCCGGCAAAGCTCGTGCCCGGATTGGCGGCGACAAATTCGAAACTCAGCGCTTTCAGAACATCCACCATGAAATCGGCGCCGGGATGTTCGATCGTCCAGCCGGGAGGCGCAATTGGCGGCGCGCCCACGTCCGCCGCCAGTTGCCGGGCGGACGGCTGCGTGGAGCCTCGTGGAGGTGCGGCAGGTTCCTGGGATTTCGCGGCGGGAGCAGCCGCGGCCGCAGCCGCGCCGGCAGCGCCTTTCAGGAAATTACGGCGCCCGACTGACCCCTTGCTGGATTTCGACATGAGGTCATCATATCGCCTGAGGCGCAAAAGAGCCGTCCGGTTGCAAAAGCATGAGCTGGCCGGTGCGAATGTCGAACCAGGCGCCGTGCAATTGCAGTTTTCCCGCGTTCACACGCTGGGTCAGCCACGGGAAAGTCGTGAGATTCCGGAGCGAGACCTTGACAACTTCGTGCTCGCAAAACCTCTGGCGGTCCTCGGGAGCC
>CAZXCO010000773.1:0-4411 GCA_964639095.1 uncultured Solibacteraceae bacterium | reverse complement strand
GAGATCAAACGCTGGCTGTTGCGGCCGCTGGAGTCGGTAGGTCCTCCCGGGCGAGTCCCCCCGGAATTTGAAGAGACGCGGCGCGCGATTGCGGATCGCCCGGGCGCGATTTTCGAAGTTGGCGTGGAAGCTGCGGTGCGTTTTGCAGACGCGTGTGCAGATGATTTTGAAAACGTGTTCCGCTTCGATTGCAGCGGCCGGAGCCGCCCCGGCATCGCGGGCGACATCGGAACGGCGCTCGGCCTTCCGATGTCCGGCAGCCTCGAAGAAAACCGCGCGGTGCTGAGTGACTGGTGCGCGGGTCACTGCGTTCTGTTTCTGTTGGCGGGCGTGAAGCCTGAGGATCGTGATTTCGCCGCCTTCGGCGGATGCTCGTCGGTTATTTTTACGAGCGGTGAGGGCTCACTTCCGGGCGCCGCAACGAGCGCGACCGCCGACGCTGTCCGCGGTTTTGAACAGACTCTCCGGATCGATCTGGGCTGGAGGGCGGTCAATCTCCTGAAAGCGCTGGAACGCCATGCCGAAACGCTGGAACTGCTCGAAGCCATGCAGCGCGCCGCCCGCGCCCAAGGCGATACAAACGCGCTGCAGCGAATCGAGCGCGAACAATTCTGGCTTCAGGGCTGCGACGGGAACCTGGCGCCCGGCCCGATCCCGACGGAGCGGGAGCAGCTCCGGCTGCCGTTCGAGTAAGGATGCGGAAATAGAAGCAGAGCGGCAAAAAGCGGGGTCGGGAATGCAGGTCTGGCCAGCACCTCTCCAAACTTGGACAACTCTTCAAACCAATTCATTTTTCCGCACTGCCAGGCCCGACTATTGTTTCTCCTGGCGAGACTCGAACCCGCACCCGGAAGTCAGCGCATTGCCGATACAAGAAGGATCTCGATAGCGAACAAAGTGCCTGATGAGCCTGGCGCTCACAGCGGATGCTGCGTCCCCACGTCCCCGATCATCATGGCCGGGCAAAGCAGGTTGGATAAGCTGACATACCGATTCGACTCGATGGGCCTGCTCACGTGCTCGATAACGGTCTGATACTCCGAATAGTATTTTGAAAGACTTTCTCCAGGGCGGGCCCATTTGGATCATTCAGGTTGTAGTTCAGGCCGCGAACAATTGTTGCCTGAACTCCCAGAAAATCGCGACAGAATGTTGCACGCGCTGATCCCCGCTGAACTCAGCTTCATCGTATGAGCAAATTACTGCGCTGGAGGATTCAGACAACTTTTCCATTTCAAACGGCTTGATTGACGGAACAGCCGATGCTTTTGCGCGTGTCTCTGCAAGCGCCCAGGCCCAGGGCGTTGTCGCCGATCCGGCGCTCCCGGACACGGAATCATGAGCCTGCGCTGCGATCACAGCGCCCCCTTCGGGAATCGCGTCTTGAACAAACTTTGCGGAAGGAGCCCCCCAAAAATACACAGGTGTATTCAGCTCGGTCGATACGCCCCACCCGGCCGGGATCGCCATGGAGAATCCGTAGGCCTTGCTGATAAAGCGTCTCGCAGCGCCGCGACCGTCCACACTACCCCGCCCGCTCGCAAAGTTTACAAAGAGAATCGCGGACAAGAGGATCCTGCAAACAAGGGACGCAGGTACCGCAAGGCGCGTTGTTCTTTTCACGAAATATGGCGCTGTGCGGGGACAACATTGTAAGTCGCGAGCCGATGCCATCGGGCCGTCCACCAGTAATCAAATGTACGGCCAGAGCCAATGCAAAGCATTCACTCACAGGACCGTGCAAATGCAGGTGCACACTGAGCATGCCGGCAGTCCGGTCCCCGGCGCCTTTTCCGCCCCTCGTCGCTATACTCGAATTTCATGCGGCTCGCCATCCATCAGACACTCGCCGGAGCTCTCTCCGCCCCAGCCCTGGCCTGTCGCGGCCCTGTCGCCGGATCAGAAATGCGCAACGAAGTGACCCCGAAATCGGATCGCAGCCGGGGCCGGATGGCCGCATGAAAGTCGGCATCGATCTCGGCACCACCAACTCCGGCCTGGCGTGGATCGACTCGGCCGAAGCTGAAGACACCAGTTTTCCGCCCATCCACATTTTCGACATCCCGCAACTGGTGGCGCAGAACCGCATCGAAGCGCGGCGCACGCTTCCCTCGTTCCTGTTCCTCGAAGAGGGGCAGCCCGTCGGAACCTACGCCCGCGAGCAGGGCGCCATCGTGCCGACTCGCCTGGTTCACAGCGCGAAATCCTGGCTCTCCAACCCCGACGTGGACCGCACCGCGAAGATTCTGCCCTGGGATGCGGGCGAAGGCGGCCGGATCCTTTCTCCGGTGGAGGTTTCGGCGCGTTTTCTCGGCGCGATCCGCGAGGCCTGGGACCGGAGCCCGGAAGAAGGCGGCCGGTTCGGGCCGCTGGCCGACCAGGACATCGTGCTCACCGTACCCGCCTCCTTCGATGAGGAGGCGCGCGAGCTCACCGTAAAAGCCGCCAACGACGCGGGCCTGCCGAAGCTTACTCTGCTCGAGGAGCCGGCGGCCGCTTTCTATTCGTGGATCGCCAATAACTTTACACGCTCCCGCAAGCTGCTCTTCGACAAGCAGGTCGTTCTGGTCTGCGACGTAGGCGGCGGTACAAGCGATTTCTCGCTGATTCGCGTTTCGCGCGATGGCGACAAAATCGACTTCACCCGCACTGCCGTCGGCAAGCACCTGCTTCTCGGCGGCGACAATCTCGATCTCACGCTGGCCTGGCTTGCGGAATCGAAGCTCGGCAAACAGCTTTCCATCCGGCAGCGCAGCGGTCTCCGGCGGCAATGTTCGGCGGCGAAGGAGCTTCTGCTCTGCGATCCGAAACGCGAGAGCGTCGAGATCAGCGTCCTCGGCGGCGGCTCTTCCATGATCGGCGGCACGCTGAAAACGGAGATCACGCGCGCCGAAGCGCTCGAGCTGACCCTCGACGGCTTTCTCCCGCTCAGCACTCTGAGCGAAAAGCCGAAGGAGGAGAAGCGCAGCCTGTTCCGGGAGCTGGGCCTTCCTTATGTATCTGACCCGGCCATCAGCCGGCATCTCGCGGCCTTTCTGGAATCCGCGGGCCAGGCGCCCGATGCCATTCTCTTCAACGGCGGCTTCTTTATTCCGGAAGTCTGCCGCACCCGCGTTGCGGACGTTCTTGAAAACTGGTACGGCAGGCGTCCGGAAATCTTCGAGAATCGCGATCTGGATCTGGCCGTGGCAAGCGGCGCGGCCTACTACTCGTACGTCCGTTCCACCGGATCGGGCGTGCTGGTGCGGGGCGGCCTCCCGCGCGCCTACTACGTCGGCCTGAACGACGCCACTGCCGTGTGCCTTGTGCCCCGCGGCGCCGAAGAAGGCGACACCGTCGAGGTCGATCGCGAGGACCTGCAGCTTGTCGCGAACAAGCCGGTGGCTTTCCGCCTGATCAGTTCTCTCACCCGAACGGATGACAAGCCCGGCCAGGTGGTTCAGTTTTCGGATACGGAAGAAACGCACCAGCATGCACCGCTCGAAGCCGTGATCCGGTTCGGCAAAGGCGGCGAGCGGCTGGTGCCGGTAAAGCTGGGCGCGCGCCTCACCGAAACCGGAACGCTGGAGACCTGGTGCGATTCGAAGATCAGCGATAACCGCTGGCGGCTGCAGTTCCAGCTTCGGAAAGCGGCGCGCGCCGAGGCGGCCCCGCGGCGGCCGGCGGCCGTCGTGAGCCGCGAAGCGGTCGAAGCCGCGTGTGAGCTGATTCGCGCCACCTTCCGGGACGGAGCCATTCCTCCGGAAGAGCTGCCCTCCAGGCTGGAAGGAGCTTTGGGCCTTGGCCGCACCTCGTGGCCGGTGGATGTGGCACGCGCGCTGGCGGATGTTTTTCTCGAACAGACGGAGAATCGGAAGCGCAGCGCGGCCCATGAAGTCCGCTGGCTGAACCTGGGCGGATTCTGTCTGCGGCCGGGATTCGGCTATATCGGCGATGAATATCGCATCGAGCAGGTGCGCCGGCTGTTCGCGGGAGGCTCGCAGTTCGGCAACCAGACGCAAAACGAGATCGACTGGTGGATCTTCTGGGGCCGCCTTGCCGGCGGCCTGAATCGCAACCAGCAGGTGGATATCGCGCAACGCCTGCTGCCACACTTGATTCCGAAACCGGGCAAAAAAGTGCAGCGCATCAACAACAGCCTGCTGCGGGAAATGTGGCGGACCACGTCGAGCATGGAGCTGATCCCGGCCGGCACGCGCCTGCAGCTTGGCGACGCGCTGGTCCGGATGCCCAAAGAGGATTACGTCCTCTGGTGCCTCTCGCGGCTCGGCGCGCGGCAGCTTTTTTATGGTCCCGCGAATCAGGTGCTCGCGCCTTCGGTCGCATCGCGCTGGGCCGAAGCTCTGCTCAACGTGCCCAAAGCCGGCGACGCGCTCGTTTCGCTCGCGCGCCGCACCGGCGACCCGGTGCG
>CAZXCO010000772.1:0-2195 GCA_964639095.1 uncultured Solibacteraceae bacterium | reverse complement strand
AGAAGCGGATTTTTATACCCGACTTATGTTCAATTTAGTACTATTGGATCGTGCTTTGGTGGAAGGTCTTTATTGGAGCCGCTCTGGCGCTCGCCGTTCTCCTCGCCGTTACTGCGGTACTGCTCGCACGGAGCGAATCGTAAAGCGCCGGGAGCGGTATACATGGGTACATGCCTGACGTACGCAAGGGCAAAATTATTCTGATCCGCCATGGCGAAACGGAAGCCAATCGCCTCCGGTGCTTCGCCGATTCCGACGGCATTCCTTTGAACGGCGCGGGGCGCAGGCAGGCGCACGAACTCGCCCGCTTTCTCTTGCGGAGTTGCCGGCCTCAGGCTTTGTTTTCCAGCAGCTTTCTCCGCGCCCGGCAGACCAGCGAGATCCTGGAAAGTGTTTTGAATCTCACGACGCAGGCGGTCCCTGGACTCCACGAGCGGGACTTCGGCTGCCTGAGAGGCCTTCCCTACGAGCGAATGGGCGAAATGATGCCGCGCGACCTGGAGCATTGGATGTGGAGTCCGGAAGGCGGCGAAAGCCTCGACGAAGTCCGCCGTCGCGCCATCGACGCGCTCGAGTCGCTGAGAGTTCAATATCCGGGACAGGAGATCCTCGTCGTCTGCCATGGCGCCGTGATCCAGGCGGTCTGCGCGCACATCACAAGAAAGTGGAGCGAAGCGTCGGTCCCTCCGAACTGCGGGTTTGTCACCATCGCATACGATGCCAAAGGATGGGATCTGCCGGTGAGGTCCGGCGATTGGGAGACGATCCTGCACGCGGGCGAAGCTTCCGGGGAATTCACCGCAGCACCCCTGAAGTGACGGTCAAGCCGAACGCCATGCACCCCCATCATCGACGCTCTCCCGCTGTGACCGGTCCCGCTTCCGAAGTCTCTGCCGCGCAGGAATGCAAAAGGTGAAACCGGCATGAGCGAATTCGACGGGTCACCCGTCGACGCGCAGAAACTGGATCGCAGCCTCGTCGGAGGTTTCGCCTGGACGGTCGGCGCCAAATGGCTCTCGCAGGCCATTTCGTGGCCGGCTGTTCTGATCATGGCCCATCTGCTTTCTCCCAGCGACTTCGGTCTGGTGGAGATGGCCGGCTTTTATTTCGTCATCACGAACGTCGTGGCCGAGTTCGGAATCGGCAACGCAGTGCTGCAGATGCGCGAACTCGATATGGGCGTCACGGCGCAGTTGAATACTCTGGCCGCGCTGTCGGGCATAGCGATGTTTTCGCTTTCGGTGGCGGCCGCGCCTCTCATTGCGGCCTTTTTCCGCGCGCCGGCCCTTTATCATCTGGTGATCGTCGCCAGCCTCTCGTTCATTCTGACCTCGATGGAGGCGATCCCGCTCGGGCTGCTGCAGCGGGACATGGATTATCGCAAGCTCTCCCTCGCGGAATCCATTCAGGCGATCGTGACTTCCTGCATCTCCGTCGGCATGGCATATACCGGATATGGCTACTGGGCGCTGATTGTGGGGCAGCTCATCGGGCGCGCTGCGAACATCGGAACGGCGATTCACTGGCGCCCGGTCCGGTTCGGATGGCCGCGTTTCCGCCAGGTCGCGGCGCCCCTGCGATTCGGGATGGAACTCGCCGTTCAGCGCATCGTCAATAACATCAATTTGATGTCCGACAGCATGGTCATTGCGCGCACGATGGGGCAGGTTCCGGTGGGCGCGTACCGCCTCGCACAGAGCCTGGCAAACGCGCCGACGGAAAAGGTCGGCGCCATGGTGATGCGCGTGACCGGTCCGCTCTTCTCGCGTGTGCAGCACGATGACGCTTTGATGCTTCGCTATTTTCTGATCTTCAGCGAAGCCCTGGCCATGTCGGTCTATCCCCTGCTGATCGGGCTTGCCATTGTGGCGCCGGAGGCCGTCGAACTGCTGCTTGGACCCAAATGGGCCATCGCCGCAGCGCCGCTCCGCTGGCTTGCTCTGTTCATGACCGTCCAGACGGCGGCGTACCTCACGCGGCAGGTGTTGACGACTCTCCGGCTCACCACCTTCGGCGCCGTGATGTCATTCGTCAGTTTCGTCGTGATGCCCATTTCCTTCTATATCGGATCGAAATGGAGCCTGGCGGCGGTCGCGGCCGCGTGGTTCGTCATGTCGCCGATCACGCTGCTTCCGATTCTCGTGAAGGTGATGCGCGCAATCCGGTGCGGCGTCCTGGACTATCTGAACACTTTT
>CAZXCO010000771.1:0-5183 GCA_964639095.1 uncultured Solibacteraceae bacterium | reverse complement strand
GTGCGCGAGCTGGAGCTGAGCTCGTTCGCCGGCCTTGTTGCGGGAATCTGTTTTTCATTCGGCGGCATGCTCGGGCGCCTGCAGGAATGGCCCCACCTGCTGCACAGCGCGATTTGGCTGCCGCTGATTTTTCTGTTTCTTCTGCGTGCGATGCGAGCCCCGGACCGGCCAAGCGCGATGCGCTATTCGTCGCTTTGCGGGCGTGTTCTCGGCCTTTCCATCCTCGGCGGCGGGCTCCATTTCGGCATCATGCAGGCGATCGTGATTTTTTCGGCGGCGGTTTTTTACCACTGCCAGGGCCGGTTTGAAATGCAGCGCCGAGCGTGGCCCCGCGCGACATGGATCGTCGGCCTCGTGGCCGTGGTTGCCGCGGCGGCCGGCGCCGTCCAGTTGCTGCCTTCCCTGGAGTACGGCCATCGAGCTCTCCGGTTTCTGGGCTCAAGCGCGGTTCCGGCCGCGGACCGGATCCCATACGGGGACATGTCGGATGGACTCTTTGCCCACAGTCTCTTTTCGCTGATCCTTCCACTCGCCTTCGGGGGACAGATCGGGTCCGGGGAGACTCTGGGCTTTTACCTCGGCGTCTTTCCTCTGCTTCTGGCCATCATCGGGATCTGGAAGAACTGGGCGAATCCGTGGGTGCGGTATCTTGTCTGGCTGGCCGCGGCGGCATTCCTGTACTCGCTCGGCGGATTCTCACTGCTGCACGGCCTGCTCTATGCGCTCGTGCCGCTGCTCTCGGCGGCGCGAGAGGCGAGCCGGTTCATGTATCTGGCCGATTTTTCGCTGGCGGTTCTGGCGGCGTTCGGGGTCGAAGCGCTGTTCTCGCGCATCGGGCGTGATTCCGAATGGGGGCCGCTCGGGCAGGTGTTGAAGTGGATTGCCGGGGCCGGCGTGGCGGCCCTCGTCGTACCCGCGCTGTTCAACCAGCCGCAGGCCAATCCATGGATCTCGTTTTCGATCCTGATGATCGTCCTGTCGTACGCATTGTTCCGTTACATCATCCGCGGCCGCTCCGAGGCCGGGGCGCGGTTCCTGATTGTCGCCCTGATTCTCTTCGATCTGAGCGCATTCAACTGGTCGATGACGAATGTGAACGATCTCAATGCCAAAAGCCAGAACCAGATGCGCCGGCTGCTGAGCCTGAAGGGCGCGGCGGAGTTTGTCAAATCCCGGCCCGGACTCTTTCGCGCCAGCATTCCGATGGACATGGCTCCGAATGCCGGCGACTTGTTCCATGTGCAACTCACCAGCGGCAGTGGTGTTACGCTCCTCACTGACTACACGCGGCTCATGGAACGCTATGACCTGCTGAACGTCCGCTACTTCATCCGGCCCGCGTCCGCGACGGATCCCGGCCCGCTCTATCAGGACGCCGCCTGGAAGGTGTACGAAAATCCGAAAGCCTATCCGCGCGCATGGCTCGTTCATCGATCTCTCCTCGCGCCGGATCATGACAGCGTGTTTCCGGATCTTGACAAGACCAATCTGCGCGAGACGGCTGTCGTCGAGTCCCCCGTTTCCGGCCTCGCGGAGCCTCCCGCCGGTGAGGCTGAATCCGTGCGATTCGCGCGCTATGAAGCTCAGGGGATGACGCTGGATGCCAACGCCGCGAGCGCCGGCCTCGTAGTTCTGAGCGAGATGTATTATCCCGGCTGGAAGGCAACCGTGAACGGGCGGGCGGCGAATATTCTGCAGGTCGACGGCGGGCTTCGCGGGGTTGTCGTGCCCGCGGGGTGCAGCCGCATCGAGCTGCGCTATGAGCCTTCCAGCTTCCGCGTGGGCGCGGCCGCAAGTCTGCTGGCTTTCCTCTGTGTGGCTGGAGTCTGGATTTACGACCGGCGCGCCGGGTTCGTCAGGGGATTCCTCAACGAACGATAAGCGCGTCGAGATCGATATACCGGTCTGTCGCCGCTGCCTGCTTTCTTCCTGTGGCGCGCAGTTCGAATGTGTGCAGACCCGGTTTCAGACCGCGGAACGTGACGCTGCTCTGCCATTGGATCCGGGGGCTGTAAAGGTCGATCACGCCGTGTGAACTTCCGTCGACCCGGACTTCCGCCATCCCGCGATTGAACGCTTTCGTGTAGACGTAAGTGATTTCGGCGCCCCGGAAAGACAGCTGCGCGACTGCCGTGGGATCGTTCGAGAAACTCAGCGTGCCGCCGGACGCCTGCGGGAAGGAAGGGAAGTGGACCCACTGGCCCGTGAACTGAACCGCATCGCTCGTATCGTCAAATGCTCCGGTGAGCCGGAGCGGCGGCGGCGCATCGCAGCCCGACTGCCGGAACGTCGCATACCAGCCTGCGGGATTCACCGAAAGCCGCTGGACGCAGACGGCGGATGCATCCGCCCCCGAGGCGATGGCGCGCTTCACCCCTGTGGGAGCCAGCGGCGCGAGGGGAGGGCTCTGGCGCACTGCGAATACGGAAAGGTCCCGGGTCTTTCCTGCCCGCAGACACTCGGCAACGCTCTTGTAGAGCGATTGCCGGTCCGGATCGACGTTCCAGTCCGTTTTGTCGCGGAAGACGAGCATCTGCTGGTTCCCCCGGCGCACTCGATACGCATCCACCTGGGGAGTCGGCTGGTCGAGTTTGACAAAGGACCAGTCCCAGTTGTGGTGATAGGTGAAGAAGGTAATCAGGCTGAACTGATCCACATACACCGCCTGCGGCGCCGGTTCCATCCGGTTGAAGATCGCCCACTGATCCGCCAGAATGTTCGTCTGAATCTTCGGGAACTCGTGGTATCGAACCACGGAGATCGCGACGATGGCAACGGCAGCAACGATGGCCAAAGCGTTCGCGGCGATTCGCGAGAGAGCGGGCGGGAACCCGGGGACCAGGGCCGCAATCCGATCCGCAAAAACCGCCGCGGCCAGAATCAGAAACGGAAACGCGAGATACTGCTGGCGCAGGTCGCCGCCGAAGGGATACTTTCCCGTAACTCCGCCGATGGCGAAGCCCGCCAGAATCACGGCTGCGACGATCAGCGTCCAGAACGCCCGGATGGCCCTTTGATGCGCATCGCTGCCCCTGCGGGCCGCGCGTTGCAGAAGCACCCCCGATGCGATGCCCGCAGCCATAATCGCTGCCAGTATGCCCAGAGCGGCCAGATCGCTTGACACCGGAAACGGTGAAAACAGGTTAACGAAATTCTTCCAGTTGCGAAGCAGGAAGTGCTGCACGGTTTCCTGCCCGTGCCGGTCGAAGTAGTACGGGATGAGATGCGGCTGGATCGTTACGAACCGTTTGGCGTGAAATTCGTACTGGGCCAGAATGAACGCGAGGATCGGCAGTGTTGTGGCCGCCTCCCGCACGGCGCGGCTCTTCCAGTTCGCGATCTTGCCCGTTCGCAGGTCGAAGACGAACCGGCCGGCAAGCAACAGAACAGCCGCCCCGGAATAGAAAAAGGCGAAGAAGTGCGACAGGCCCGCCAGTATCGCCCAGAGCGCGAATCCGGTCCGCGCGCGCGTCTCGCTCCGCCCGCTGCGGGGCTCGATCAGTTTCAGCAGGCACAGGAATGACAGCAGAACGAAGAACACGCTCAACATGTAAGAGCGCACCTCGCACGAAACAATGATCGACGGCAAAGCGAACCCGTATGCCAGCGCGCTCTCATATGACAGGATGTTCGACCCGGTGATCTTCTTCGCAATGATTCCGAGGAGGTAGATCGTGACAATCCCGGTCACCAGCGAAATGCTTCGATACACCAGCAGGGAACGGCCGAAATGAAGAACGGCTCTCAGGAGCAGGAAGAACAGCGGTGGATGGGGAACGCTGTAAATGTCGGCCCAGAAGTTGGCCCATTTGTCCTGCTGCGCGATGAAAAGATGCCAGTAGCCGTCATATTCGACGTATTGCGAAGCGCCGAGCAGCAGGCGCGGGACAGCCGAGAGCAGCGCAATAAAAGCGAGAATGAGCCCGGGACCCGCGGATTTCCGGCTGGGATTCTCGGTCATACGGCTCTACTGCAGGACAGGCAGCGTCCGGTAGCCCGCCGGCACATACAGGCTCCCCTGCGTGAGCCCTCCGGGCGCGATCGATCTCAGTTCGCGATGCAGTTCGGCGGCCGGAAGATTTCCGCGCAGGGCGCGGCTGAACAGGAACGCAATCTGCTTCACCTGCGCCTCCGATTCATGCACGAACTCCAGCCGGAAATGCCGGATTCCCGTCTCCCGCCAGAGGTCCAGGTGTGCGCTCGCCTCCTGCGCTTCCGCGCCGAACACGGTGTTCCGGCAGCCGACGTCCGCCATCACAGGATGCGCGCGGCCGCCGGCGTCGCGCAGTTCGACGCGATGCTTTTCGCATGGACGTCCGCAATCCTTATAGCTCGTACCGTTGGAAAGAAAGCGGCAGAACACGCAATGCTCGGTATGGAATACCGGCAGATGCTGCCAGGCGATCGCTTCGATGTTTTCCGCCCCGGCGTCACGGGCAAGATCAGCTACCTGCGCGCCATTCAGATCGTGCGTGGGGGTCAGGCGCGCGATCTGCTTCAGATATTCGACGGCCGCGAGCGAATTCGCGGCGTTCAGGCTGAAATCGCCGATGAGTGGCGCATGCTGTTTTCCCTCGAGCGCCTGCAGGATTCCCGTCGAACGGACGAGAATCGCGCATTCCAGACTCAAAAGGAAATTCACAATCCGCGCTTCACCCGGTTTCAAAATACGGGGACTGGCCACGCGTGCCGTCAGGCCGGCGGCCTTCACGCGCTGAACTGAAGGGCGCAAACCGTAGAGATCGAGATAATCCAGGGTGATGCTCGCCGGTTGGCACTCGATGGCCGCATCGAGTTGCTCCGGCGTCCGCACCAGCAGGTGCAGTTCGCAGCCGGCGGCAGGCGCCGAAAATACCGGCGCCGGGCGCGTGGCCGGCGAAGTGATGGGGTGCGAGCGGACCCGCTCCTGCAGCGTCTGCAGCCGCTCCACCGCGTCGCGCCGCATCCGGTTCAGTATCGAGACCGGCGCGAAGGGCGATCCCTGCACTTGGAGCGAAAGGTCGCTCAGAATATACGCGGTTCCGCCAAGCCGGCCGAACTGTTCGCGCAGCGATTCCTGCGAGAGCGCTCGATTCTGCGCGGGTCCGAGCGCGGCGTCCGACGTCACGCGAACCCGCTTTTCCGGCTGCTCTTCCAGAATCCAGTCGGTGATCAGCGGCGAGCCTTCGCGCGCGACGATGCGG
>CAZXCO010000770.1:0-1540 GCA_964639095.1 uncultured Solibacteraceae bacterium | reverse complement strand
TCTTCAGATTGTGGACATTTGGATCGGGCTGCGGCGTGACAAGAATCTGCGCCATGTGGACGCGCGGCTCGGGAAGATTGAAACTGCCGCGATTGGCGTTGTAGAAATTCGTGACGTCGGCGTCGGTGATGTTGATCTTCGACGTGATCTCTTTGTTGAAGAGCTTCTTGACGCTTTCATCCTTGCGGATCCGCGCTTTCAACTCGTCGAGCGTCAGCCCCCAGTCCTTGAGCTGTTTTTCGAATTCCTCTTTTGTGTAGGGCGCCTTCAATTCGTTGAGGCGCGCTTCGACATCGGCGTCGGTAGCGACCAGCCCGGCCTTCTCGGCGCGCTGCAGCATGAGCTCGTTGTCGATCAGGGAGCGCAGCACGTCGAGGCGGCGCAGTTGCACTTCGTCTTCGCTTTCGCCTTCGACGTGTCCGGGGAACTGCGTCTTGTAGGCTTTATCGACGTCGGTGTAATAAATCGGCCGGCCGTTCACCGTCGCGGCCACATCGGGCGAGGCGGTGCTCCTGCATCCCGCGAGAGCCAGCGAGCCGCATACCAGAACAACCGCGGCCACGCTTCCCGTGGCGCATTTCGCGCTTCGGCGTTTGAGCATCAATGAATTTTTATTATAGTGAGGTGCAATCCACTCGCTCGCAGGAACTCTTCGAACGCGCCCGGCTGTCCATCCCCGGCGGAGTCAATTCGCCCGTGCGGGCCTTCCGCAGTGTCGGCGGAACGCCGCCCTTTATTGTGCGCGGCGAAGGCTCGCACCTCTTCGATGCCGACGGCAACGAGTACATCGATTACATCGGATCCTGGGGTCCGCTCATTCTGGGGCACCGCCATCCGGCGATTCTGGCGGCGCTCGACGATGCTCTGACGCGCGGCACCAGCTTCGGAGCGCCGACGGAACAGGAAATTGAACTGGCCGAAACCGTGCGGCAGATGGTTCCCTCGATGGAACTCGTCCGGCTGGTGAACTCCGGGACGGAAGCCACGATGAGCGCGCTGCGTGTCGCCCGCGGGTTCACCGGCCGGGACCTCACCATCAAGTTTGAGGGTTGTTATCACGGCCACGTCGATTCGTTGCTCGTGAAGGCCGGCTCGGGTGTGGCGACACTGGGTTTGCCCGATTCGCCGGGGGTGCCGAAGGGCTTCAGCGATACGACCGTGACTGTGCCGTTCAATGATCTCGAAGGTGTCGAAGCGGCGTTCCGGACGCAAAAAGACAAGATCGCGGCCGTGATCGTGGAGCCTGTCTGCGGAAATATGGGCTGCATTCCGCCGAAAGATGGTTTTCTTGAAGGGCTGCGGCGCCTGACGACGGAGAACGGCGCTCTGCTGATCTTCGACGAGGTCATGACGGGATTCCGGGTGGCGCCGGGCGGCGCGCAGCAGGTTTACGGAATCCGGCCCGATCTCACAACGCTGGGAAAGGTCATCGGCGGCGGGCTCCCCATTGCGGCTTATGGCGGGAGGCGCGACATCATGAGCGTCGTCGCGCCGAGCGGTCCCATCTATCAGGCGGGAACGCTTTCGGGGAATCCCCTCG
>CAZXCO010000769.1:0-1947 GCA_964639095.1 uncultured Solibacteraceae bacterium | reverse complement strand
GCGACGGGCGCTGGCGCGATGCCCTGCTGATGGAACGCCGTCAGCAAACCTGACTGCAATTCAGCATCTGGCGGATCTTCCGCCCGAGCGAATCGGCGGAGAAGGGCTTCTGCAGGAAGGAGGCGCCGTCGGCTCCCATTGCTTCCCCGTTCGGAAGGTCGTCGGCGTATCCGGCGATGAACAGCACCTTCAATCCGGGATGCAGTTTCCGCAACCGGCGCGCCAGTTCGGCTCCGGTGATATTCGGCATGGCGACGTCTGTAATCAGCAGATCGAAGCTTGCGGCGCTGCCCCCGATCTGTTCCGCTTCCCTGCTGCCGGATGCGAGAAGGACTCGATATCCCTGCCGCTCCAGCGTGTCTCGGCTCAGTTCCCGAATCAACGGTTCGTCTTCCACGAGCAGAATGGTATGGCCTTCGGAATCGCCTGCCGCGTCGCGCGCTGTTTCCGGCTTATCCGCCGCGAGCGGCAGGATCACACGCCAGCCGGTCACCGCCGGATTGCCATTCCGGCAGACCGATCGCGCAAGGGATCCGCCACACTGCGCCACAAGCGCATGCACCCGGGAAAGACCGTGGCCGGCGCATTCATCGGCGGTCACCGGCCTGAATAAAGGCTCCGCCGGCAACTCGGGCTCGGGTTTGTCGTCGCTGACGCGGACCGAAAGAACGGCGTGATTCTCCGTTTGGCCGCCACTGACCTTTGTAATTTCGGTTTTCAGCTCGAGCCGGGAGGAGGGGAAACTTCTCCGGAGATGGTCCGAGAGTTCCCGGATAATCTGCTCGATGTGCTCGCCGCTGGCGTAAACGGCGACGGGCTCCACGGACAGGGCGGCGACAGTTCCCGGTTGCGCCGCGGCCTCAAACTCGATGGCCCGATTCAGATCCGCCGTTTCGTCCTTGCCACGGCTGAAGGAAAGCAATCGCCGGGTCAAGGTCATGGCGCGGCCGGCTGCGTGAATCACCTGCTCCGTGCTGCTGCGGGCCGGATGCAGGGGCGGAAGGGCGGACAGCGCGAGCTGCGCCGAGCCGGTAATCACGGTCAGAACATCATTAAAATCCGCCGCGATGCCGCTGGCGAGGCGGCCGAGGGCCTCCATCTCCCGCCAATGCAGCAGTCGTTCTTCCCTTCGCTTCCGCGATGTGATGTCGGTAAGCGTGCCTTCATAATGCAGCACAGCGCCAGTTTCATCCCGCACCACGCGGGCGTTTTCCAGAACGGTGATGATCTGCCCGTCGCGACGGCGTAATTCATATTCGACGCTCTGGATGCCGCCTTCCCGATCCAGACGTTCGAGCAGCCGCTTCCGGACCTGCGGATCCACATAGAAATCCCGGGCGATGTCAAGTTCCTTCAATTCGACTTCGTTCGTCACTCCCAGCATCTGGAGCAGCATCGGATTCGCCGCCAGAATGCGTCCGTCAGGCGTGCTTTGATAGACGCCTTCCAGAATCCCTTCGAAGAGATTGCGAAAGCGCTCCTCGGAGTGACGAAGCGCGTGTTCGGCACGCTTGCGCTCCGTGATATCCGTCATCAGAGAGAGCAACTGCGGCCTTCGGCCGGAGATGCGGCTGGAACAGGTGAGCGCCCACAGCTCGGAACCATCCGGGCGCCGTAACCGGCGATCGAACTGCTGGCTGAGGCCATTCCAGACGTTGGCGGAACGGACGCGCTCCATGGACAGATCGGCGGGCGGGAAGAACTCTTCCACCCTGCGGCCCGTAAGCTCTTCGACCCTGAGACCCAGCATTCCGGCTATGCGGCTGTTCGCATAGGCGATGACTCCCTCGTCGTCGTGAATCCAGCTCCCCTCGGGCGCACCGTCGAGGATCTGCCGGTAGCGCTTTTCGCGCACGGCGGCCTCGCGCAGCGAACCCCAGATGCGCGAACTGCCGACGCAAAGAAGCACTCCCTCGCCGAGAAAGACAGCGCACCGAACGAACGTGC
>CAZXCO010000768.1:0-2683 GCA_964639095.1 uncultured Solibacteraceae bacterium | reverse complement strand
CCGAAGCCGGTATCGAGATAGCCGCGCATCATGCGGTTGTTGCCGGCGGTGTCGGAGACGGGGGTATTCCAGGTGTTATCGGCTTGCCAGGAGACGGTGGCGCCGGAAGGCGTGCCGGTCTCGTCGAGCAGGCTGAGGGGGGAAGAACTGGAGGCGCCGTTGGCGCTGTTCCAGTGGGCCTTCGACACCACGCCCGCCGATTCCGTGCTCGCCATTGCAGTCGTATTGCTGCCCGTGAAATCGACGCTGATCGCGGGACCTGTCTGCGCAAAAAGGGGAGATATAAAAAAAGCTACGAAGAGAAACGAAAGCGGGCTGGTGTAAGTCAACCTATAACTCCTCTGCGCAGATGACAAGCATGCAATAAGAGATTATCTGCGGAATGATATCCATCTGTTCCAGCAAATTACTATATTCAGCAAAAATAACCGAAAGATTTGTGCGGGATGACCCCTTTAAGAGAACAAGATATGGAACATGTGATCAGCCCAGGAGACCAATAGTAATTGGCCGGGAGCTGCTGATTGGCCTGCGGCAAAGTCCTTTTGGGCGCGCTTCGCGCACTCTGGCCCGGCGCGCGGGGGGTAAGTGCGGGCGCCCGGCGCGCTCCCGCCCCTCTGACATCAGCGTGCTGCGAACGCCTTCGCGTCCGACATCGACTCCGGAGAGATCACCCGCGAAGCCGGCTCGCTTCCAGATACAGTTCCGCCCGGAAGATTGAGGCAGCGCTCGATGGAGGTACACATTCGAAGCGCACATGCCCTCGAACTGTACATGCGTGCGATATCGTTCCGGACCGGATGGGAAATGCGCTCCGGCCTGGTTATGACGTAATTCTGAAGCGCCCCGGTCAGGCTGCTGATGTCATACGGATTGACAATTACTCCGGGCACACCTGCGGCCATCAGATCGCTCGTTGCGCCGTTGAACTTCGAGAAAATCTGCGGCAGGCCGGCAAAAGCGGCCTCCAGGGTTACCAGCGCCCAGTTATCCTCCAGTGTTGGCAGGACAAAGACATCGGCGGCGGCATAAAAGCCGGGCAGATCCGCCGGTTGCTGGAAACCGGTGATGACGAGAGGAACCGCGTTCGACAGGCTCCATTTTTCCATCATGGCCCGCTCCGGGCCTTCCCCTACAAAAAGGGCGGAAAAAGGCCGCGGACTCACGGAGCGCAGGCAGCGCAACGCCTCCAGATATTCGTGAATGCCTTTGTGTGCGCCGAGTTCTCCGACAAAGCAAAAGGCGGTTCCCTGAAGGCCGAGGGAGGAGCGCAGAGAATCGCGATCCTTCTTGTAGCGCTGGTCGACCTCGACCATGAAGAGATTCGTATCGACCGCCATCATGCCGTTGTCGATGCGCTCCTTTTCCGCTCCGTAGCTCTGCAGCAGCGCGGAGGATTCACTGCCATTCGTCCAGAAGCGTGCGGCCGAGGCGACGAAATGCTTCCGCACTCTTCGTTTGCGGCCTGATACCCAGCCCTCCGTATGCGCTGTGCCCTCATTCCATATGACCAGCGGCACGCCGGCCATCCGGCAGTAGATCTCGGCCTGCAGGGTACGCGCTCCCATTTCCGCGGAGACGACTACCTGAGGCCGGAACTTCCACAGGTAGTGAAGGATGTTATAGCGCAACTGGAGATAGCGCTGGCTCCGGAGACCGTTATCGGTCCGACTTCTCTCGTATGGCAGTACGGCGCCGTGAGCATAGACGTGGCGGAAACCAAGGTCGTCGCTGACTTTCCAGGACCGGTTTGGCTCGGACCGGGCATCGAAGATCACCTGCAGTTCCACGTGCGCCGCCAGTTCCCGGAAAACCGGGAGCCGGTAGGGCGCTGGAATGTTGGTCAGAATGGCAACGCGTATCTGGCTCATGTTGTCCTCCGATTTCTCCCGCAAGGGGCAGTATGAGCATTCATACGCCGGCACTCACTGGTTTCCGGTCGCGCTCCTGCTGACCAGGTCGCCCGAAGGTCAGTTGCTCCGCGGCCACAATCAAATCGCGGACCAGTTTGTGAGCATAGCGGGGAGTGGCTCTTGCCATCCACCACAGGCAGAGAAGCCGTTCGCTCACGGATAGCGGCGCGTCACGGATCGACTCGAAGTACTCCCGCAGGATGCGCCACTCCGGGAAGTTGACGCGATCGCGTCGGGTGGGATCCCACCATTCCACCGGAGGCAGCGGACCCGTGCCGATCAGCCGATGAAGTCTGGTACGGCCATTCTTTATCCGGGCTGGCATCATCGCCACCGAGCGGTTTTCGTGATCGCGCGAGAAGAACATGACCTCGTCGATTTCATGGAAGCGGCCCAGCAGTGCGAGTCGCGCCAGCACGATGCTGTCGGCGCGGACGCAGTTTCCCATGCGCGGGATGCGGTCAAGCGCACTCCGGCGGATGAGACCATAAATTTCGAGGGCGCCGTGCCGTTTGTGGTCCGCGCAAACCAGAGCGCCGAAGCGGCGCGAAGGCCTTGGTCCGGCTGTCGGAATCTGGTATGTGTAGCTCTGCGTCATCGTTCCATTGCGATCGATGATCGCCGCGCGAGGGTAGCAGAGGACCACGGAGGGATCCCGTTCGAGCACGCCGATGCAGCGTTCCACCAGGTCGGGCGCACAGACATCGTCGTGGGCCGCCCATTTGAAATAGCGCCCTTCGCAAAGATCCAAAGCGCGATTGTGACTTTCC
>CAZXCO010000767.1:0-2492 GCA_964639095.1 uncultured Solibacteraceae bacterium | reverse complement strand
CAGTTCCTTGCCCGGCTTCAGAACGCCGCGTTTTTCGGCATCCCAGATCATGGAGGCGCCGATCCGGCACTTGACGGAATAGGCGGGATTACGCCCCTCCACCTTTCCCAACATGGTGACCTGCGCACCGTCGATGACCCGGTTCAGCCGAACCAGCGGCGTGCGGCCAATACTGAACGAATTATCCTCGTAGAACATTAGATCTCCCAGTTTGGTACAAAACGGCTGTGTTTCTCGGTCCATTCGCGGACCAGGTGCGCAAAAGTCGTGGTATCGAGCACACTGTTGATCGCGAAATCCACACGCTCCCACAGGTCGGAAAAAGGCGACTCCGCCTGCTTCCGAAGCCGGGCGCGCTCCTCCTGCCGGCCTTCGACAAAATGCAGAACTTCGCCGACCGTGATGGACTCGGCACGTCTGGCGAGCATGTAGCCACCCTCGGCGCCCCGTCGCGATTCGACGAAGCCACCCTGTTTCAGGCTGGCCAGGATCAACTCCAGAAACTTCTGCGGAATCTTCTGTCTGCGTGCAATCTCGGCGATCTTCACCGGCTCCGGTCCGGCGTTGGCCGCAAGATCGAAAATGGCCTGAAGGGCGTACTCACCCTTGACCGAAATGTTCATCGGCGAAGTGCCTCTCTGAATTCCCCAGGCAAAACTAGAGATTAGAGTGTTTCGGGAGAATTCGTCAACTGAAACCGGATTGCTTTACGGCGGGTCGTCAACCGGCTGCCCGATCACGAGCAGCGCCGGGTCAAGCCCCGAGCCGATATTGCGGGACGGCAGATTCGTGTAGTTGTTCAGCGTCGTATTCGCCATCTGGCTCGTCGACTCCAACGCCCAGGCGGTGGCATCCAGAATGGTGTTATCGAAAACGTTATTCCGGTCGGACCCGGCCCCGAAAAAGATTCCGGAGTAATGGGTACCGCGAATCGTGTTCGAAAACAGAAGATTACCGCGGCTGGGAGTGAAGTCGAGTTCAATACTGCTGCCGTCTCCGGCAGCCGCGCCGAGTTCGATTCCAAAGTAGTGGAAGGATGCGCTCGCTCCGTCGTTATCGTCCACCAGCGTATTGACGCCCACAGCATTGAAATAGCCGGTCCGGACCATCTTGATCCCCCCGCCCGAATTGTGCGCGAGATTGTTGTCGAAGACGATGTTGTAAATCGCGTTGTCGAGCGAAATGCCGGGAAGTTTCTCGGCCGCGGCGCCGTCGCTCAGGCGGCCGCCGCTCAGGACGGAATCCAGCGCGAGGACCGAATCCGGCTCACCCCAGCGGGTCCCGTTGGATTCCATGTGATTGGATGCCACCACATTGGCGGCCGACCCGTTGTCGAGGCACAGCCCCTCTTTCGAATTTCCCGTGATGGTGTTCGCGTCGATGACGTTCCGGACCCCGCCGTCCGAATAAATGCCGGACGCGCTGTTCCGGTTTACGTCATTCCATGCGATCAGGTTGTCGTGCGGCGGGTGAAGGCGCTGCGCCATGGGCTCGGAAACGACCCAGTAGCCATCCGGCCCGAGCACTGCCCTGGGATCGGAGGCCATATCCACCTCGCGGTCCGTCAGTACAATGCCGGCCATCATGTTCGAAAAGCCCAGCCCGCCGGTGATCTGGTTGTGCTCGACGATGCTCTGAGACGTGCCCCTGTGGAGCGTAATGGCCGCCAGATGGACGCCGGAAATCTGATTGCCCCTGATGGTCACGTGACTCGATCCCGTAACGACAATGCCCGCACCCTCGAGATCGCGGATCTGAGCGCCGGTGATGCTGACTCGGTTCGAATCATGAATCAGGATTGCCGAACTTCCGCTGGTGAAACTGCCGCCCCGCACGATAACGTCACTCGCATTTTCAATTCGAAACATATACGGCCGGGCGTTCACGCCGGTCAGTTGCGCGGATGCGAGATCGAGTACAAAACCGGCCCGCTGCAGTTCGATCGGCTGATCCATTTCGATGGCGGCCGATGTCACCACCACATGAAACACTTCTGTTCGGCTCAGGAGTTGATTCAGGTCCGACGCCGTCGTGCCGGAGAACATCACCGCGCCCGGACGTGCCGCATCCGTGTTCCGGATCCGGGGCGCCGGGGCCGGAGTGAGCAGAGACTGCGCCCCTTTCCAGGCATCGACAGGGGACTCCCGGGAGAGGCCGAGCAGTTTCGCACGATGGCCGGCCTGCAGACCGAGCACGGCGCTCTCGAGCGGGCTGCCGGAATCGTCGGGAAATGACGGCAGCTTGAACGCAGAGAAGATGTCCAATGCGCCAACGCCGGTGACCGGCGCGGGGCCCGTATTCTGCGCCAGCACCACTGAAGAGAACGCCCAGACTGCCGCACCGAGGGCCATTTTCATAACCAGACGGTACTACGCAACAGCAGGGACGTCTGTGTCTTGCCCGCCAGGCAAGCGTGGGAGTGTATTTTGCAATACCCGGGCCGCGAGCACCCTCGCGGTCGGCACCGGTGTGACACCTGTGTCGATCCGTTC
>CAZXCO010000766.1:0-2467 GCA_964639095.1 uncultured Solibacteraceae bacterium | reverse complement strand
ACGGCAAGTACGCGACGATGTTCTATTCGAAGCTGGATTCTTCCGGGCGGCTGACCTATGCCAACGCCGGCCACTGCCCGCCGCTTGTGCTGCGGGCGGCTGGGGGTATCGAGAGGCTGGAAGCCACCGCTTTGCCTGTCGGACTGGTACCGGGAACGCCCTTTTCGGTGAGTCATCGCGGCCTCGAAGCCGGCGACCGCATCGTGCTTTATACCGATGGCGTAACCGAGGCGCAGAACGAGGCCGGAGAGTTCTTCGGACGCGCCCGGCTGCGCGAGGCAATCGAGAGCGCGTGCGTCGCGGATTCCGCCGGACTTCATGCGGCAATTCAACAGGCGATTCTCGAATTCACCGCGGGAGCCGAACAGGCCGACGATCTGACGCTGGTTGTGGTCGAATACCGGGGCCACGATCCGGCCCGGCCGTGATCGCTTAGCTGGTCGCCGGGGCGGCGCCGGCCAGCATACGCGCTGGGCGCACAAGCAGAAACACGCCGCACGCGGCGAGCGCGAGCGCAATCCACTGTTCCAGTGTGAACGGCCCGCCGAACGGGTTCAATGCGTCGTGGTCGCGCAGAAACTCGACTGCAAAGCGCACGCACCCGTAGAGTATGAGATACAGCCCGATGATCTGGCCGTCCCGGTGCGGCCGCCGCAGCCGTGACACCAGGATCAGACACACGATGCCTTCCGCAAAGGCTTCATAGAGCTGTGTCGGATGCAGCGGGATGCCCAGCGGCACCCCGGTCGTCGCGTTGGGATTGGTGAACGTGACGGCCCAGGGCAGATGCGTCGGCTTACCCCAGCAGCAGCCGGCGGCGAAGCAGCCGAGGCGGCCGATGCCGTGTACGATCGCAAGGCCGGGAGCGAAAATGTCCGAAGTCGCGAGCACGGGCAGCCCCTGCGCGCGCATATAGAAGAAGGCGAAGACCAGAGCGAGGATGAATCCGCCGAAGAAGATTCCGGCGCTTTGTACGGTTGCCCAGGAGAAAATCTCGGCCGGATGCGCCCGCAGTTCGGGGTCGAGCGCGATCATCATCAGCTTCGCGCCCAGCATCCCCGCCAGCGCGCAATAAACCCCGAGGTTGACGACACTCTCGCTGTTCAGCCCGCGCTTCTTCGCGAAATGCGATGCCATGGCCAGCGCGGTCAGGAACGCCAGAGCGACCAGGACCCCGTATGAGGGCAGGGTGAAGCTTCCGATGCTGATTAATCGCGGAAACATATCAGGCGCGCACCTCCCCACGGCGCCGGGATCGCAACATGCTTAATATCAGCAGCCCGGCCCCAGTACAAATAGACGCGTCCGCCAGGTTAAAGGTGTACCAGTGATAGCTGCCGTGATAGAAATCCAGGAAATCCGTCACGCTTCCGAGGCGCACGCGGTCGAAGACGTTGCCCATGGCGCCGCCGAAAATGAGCGCGAGGCCGGTGGCCGAAGCCGTGTCCAGCCGCTCGATCCGCCACAGCATGCCGGCCAGCAGAAGCACGGCCAGGATGGATAGCCCGATCAGGATCGGGGTGCGGGAGCGGGAGGAGTTTTCGGCGAACATTCCGAAAGCCACGCCAGGATTCTGCGACCGTACGATATTGAAAAGGCCCGGGATCACCGTCTTCGTATCATAGGCGCCGAACTGCGTCACGATCATCCACTTTGTCCAGCGGTCGAGCCCGAACACGCCGAGCGCGATCAGAAAAGCCACGATCCGGCGAATCGCGTCACTCATGCCGGCGGATTTCCCGAACCGCGTCCGCGCACGAGCCGCAGACGGTAGGCAGTTCGGGCCTCGACCCGACATCTTCCGTGTATTTCCAGCAGCGCTCGCATTTGGCGCCCAACGCGCGGTCGATCGCGACTTCCACTCCTTCGCGCGCATGATTCCGCAGTTCGACCTGCGACACGATAAACAGCCCGGGCAACTCGCTGGCATACTGCCGCAGCAGCGGATAAAGCTCGCTATCCGCCGAGAGCCGCACGCGGGCTTCCAGGGATGAGCCGATGACCTTTTCCTGACGCGCGTTCTCGAGGCTCTTCGAGACGGGCTCGCGCAGCGCGATCAGCCGGTTCCAGCTTTCCACGCGCGCCCGGTCCTTGGCTCCGATCCCGAGCGTCAACTCGCCGGGCTCGGGAAAGTATGCGGTATGAACGCTTCCCGCCTGATGCAGATGGCCCCAGACTTCCTCCATCGTGAAGCTCAGAATGGGAGCGAACAGCCGCACAAGCGCCATCGCCAGCCGGTGGAGCGTTGTCTGCGCGCTGCGGCGCGCCGGCGATTTCGGGGCCGACGTGTACAGCCGGTCCTTGAGCACATCGAAATAGATGGAGCTGAGTTCGACGGTCGCGAAGTCATAGACGGCGCGATAAACCTTGTGAAACTCGAAGTCCTCGAACCAGATCCGGCTTCGCGAGACGACCTCTTCGGCGCGCACGAGGATCCACTGGTCGAGTTCCAGCAGTTGTTCGCCGG
>CAZXCO010000765.1:0-3901 GCA_964639095.1 uncultured Solibacteraceae bacterium | reverse complement strand
TGGCGGTTTAGCCAGACTGGGTTTAGCCAGACTGCTGGATAAGCGTGTTTTTAAGCAACGGTGACGAAAGCTTCCGGCCCGGGATGAACTATGGAACTGGCTACTTTCCGCTGATGCTCGCGGCAGGAGCATTCGGCGGCGACGGCGAAGCGACCTCGCGGTGCTGCAGGATACGGACAGCATTGCCGACGTTAGGGGCCGGTTCGCACTTGCTCAGCGCGTTCTATTACAGCGCGAACCAAAATGGTGTCTCGCAGGCTCTGACGCAGACTGTCTCCCAGCCAGTGATGCAGGTGATGGATCCCGCACCGATGACGATCACACTGACGTCTTCTCCCAATCCATCGAATTTCTACCAGAGCAAGCCGGAGACACAGTCGCAGATTTCCTGCCGCAGCGCCGCGGCAGGCTCCTGGCGATCGGTGAATTCTTTGCCCCAGGCTTCCAGGGCCCGAGCAGAGGTCGACCGGTGACGGTAGTGATCAATCACGGCGTTACGTAGAACCCGATAAAACCAGGCAACTACCTTCTCGTCCTGCACGCCTGCCTCGCGCTCCAATCCGCGCGCAAACGCCGACTGGAGGATATCTTCGGCGGCAGCTCTTGATTCGACGCGTCGTTCGAGAAAGCGCAGAAACTCGCGGTGTGCGCCAACCAGTCGGTCGATCGCTTCAGCGGACAGTGACTGTGAAGAGCCCGGCCCGGTGTCCACCCCCAAAGGCTACCACCACACCCGATCCGGGCGTGGGCCTTTAGTCCGTCCGCCAGCGCCGTCCGTCCCGCCTCATCAGCTCTTCCGCCTCTTTCGGACCCCAGCTTCCGGCCGCGTAATTCGGGAACATCCGCGCGGGAAGCGCCTTCCAGACGTCCAGGATCGGTTCGACGACGCTCCACCCGGCTTCGACCATATCGGCGCGCTGGAACAGCGTCGCATCGCCGATCATGCAATCGTAGAGCAGCCGTTCATAGCCCGTACTGGGCTCCGTGCCGAAATAGTCGGCGTACTTGAAATCCATTTTCACGTCGCCTAACTGGACGTGGGCGCCGGGAATCTTCGCGCCGAAGCTCAGCGAGATTCCCTCGTCGGGCTGGATGTGAATCACCAGCAGGTTGGGCGTGAGTTTGTCCACTGGCGTATCCCGGAACAGCATCAGCGGCGCGCGCCGGAACTGAATTGCGATTTCGGTGGCCCGCTTCGCCAGTCTCTTGCCCGTCCGGATGTAAAACGGAACATCCGCCCATCGCCAGTTATCGATCTGGAGTTTCAGCGCGACAAACGTCTCCACGCTCGAGTGCGGATCGACAAATTCCTCATCACGGTACGCCCGCACGTGTTCCCCCGCGATCGTGCCCTGGTCGTACTGGCCGCGGACTGCCCGCGTGAGCACGTCCTCCGGCTGAATCGGCTGCAGCGCATGCAGGACCTTCGCCTGTTCGTCGCGCACCGCATCGGCGGCGAATGAGATCGGCGGCTCCATCGCGGTGAGCGACACGAGCTGAAGCAGATGATTCGGAACCATGTCGCGCAGGCATCCGGCGCGCTCATAGTAGCCGCCGCGGCGCCCGATGCCGATTGTCTCCGCAACCGTGATCTCGATGTGATCGATGTAGCGGCGATTCCATACCGGTTCGAAGATGCCGTTCGCAAAACGAAAGATCAGGATGTTCTGCACGGTCTCCTTCCCCAGGTAGTGATCGATGCGGAAGATCTGGCTCTCTTCGAGAACCTGAGCAATCTCCTGATTCAGCCGTTTGGCCGATTCGAGATCGCTGCCGAACGGTTTCTCGATAATCACGCGCCGCCAGTTGCCGCGATCCTCAGTGGTGAGCGCCTGCTCACCGAGCTGGCGGATGATTTCCGAAATAAACTGCGGCAGCGTCGCGAGATAGTAAAAGACGTTGCCACCCGTCCCGTATTGCTGATCGAGCTGCTGGATCCGGTCGCGGAGTCTGACGAAGTCGGCGGCATTTTTGAAATCGCCGGTCATGTAGAACAGCCGGTCGGCGATCCAATCGCAAAACGCGCAGTTCTCCGGGGCGCCGGCGTAGGAGCGGATGTCGTCGCGCGCGCGCCGGCGAAACTCCTCTTCGGAGAAGGTGTCGATGGCGAAGCCCAGAATGGCAAATTCCTGCGGCAGGAGATGATTTCGGGCGAGATTGTAGAGCGCCGGCAGCAGCATGCGCGTGGTCAGGTCGCCCGAGGCGCCGAAGATCACCATGATGCAACGATCGGCCACGCGGCCCTGATCCGGCGCGAGGTTCGTTGTTCGGGTATCTGCCATCATGCCTGTTTGCCCACCGCGTGCTGTTCCACGTGTCCGCCGAACTGCATCCGCATGGCCGAGAGCATTTTCTCGGCGAATGTATGTTGCTGCCGCGATCGGAACCGGACATAGAGAGCCGCGGTCAGGACGTCGGCCGGCACGGCTTCCTCAACCGCCGCCGCAATGGTCCATCGTCCCTCGCCCGAATCCTGTACATAACCTTCGTAGCTGTCGAGGTGCGGATCCTGCGCGAGTGCGATGGCGCTGAGATCGAGCAGCCACGAACTGATCACGCTGCCGCGCCGCCAGAGTTCCGAGATCTCGCCCAGGTCGAGATTGTACCGGTGGCCCTCGGGCAGTTCCGCGGAAGCCGCGTTCTTCATGATGTCGAAGCCTTCGCCGTAAGCCTGCATAATGCCGTATTCGATGCCATTGTGAACCCTTTTCACGAAGTGCCCGGCCCCGTTGGGTCCGCAGTGCAGATAGCCCAGATGCGCGGTTCGGCCCTCCAGCGGACGGCCTTTCGTCGGTTCGATATTTCCGGTACCGGGGGCGAGCGCTTTGAAAATCGGCTCCAAATGCCGGAAGATCTCCGGCTCGGCGCCGACCATCAGACAGTAGCCGCGTTCGATTCCCCATACCCCGCCGCTCGTTCCCGCATCGACGTAATGAATGCCTCTGGAGCGAAGCGCCGCCGCCCGCCGGACATCGTCCTTGTAATACGAGTTACCGCCGTCGATCAGAATGTCGCCCGGCTCGAAAACATCGGCGAGCTGGTTCACCATCGACTCGGTCGGCTCGCCGGCCGGAACCATGAGCCATGCCACGCGGGGCTTTCGCAACTGCGCCACGAACTTGCGCAGTTCCGTCGCCCCTTTCATTCCTTCTTTCTCCAGCTCGGCCACCTTCGACGGATCGCGGTCGAAGGTCACGATCTCATGCCCGCCGTTTGCGAGACGACGCGACATGTTGCCGCCCATTCTGCCGAGACCAACCATTCCCATCTGCATCAGCTCAACGCCTCCTTCATTGCCTTTCCCAGTGTTGCAAGTGAGGTTCTCAGATCGGTGATTCCGGCGATCGAATCCACCTGAGCCGGATCCGCGCGATCTGGCCGCCCGAACGTGATCGAGAGCACTTCCGGACACAGGCTGGATCCTCCCATTCCGGGTACGACCGCATCGCGGCATCCGGCGGACCGCACCTCGTTCCAGAGCTCCTGGAACCGCTGTTTCTGCCCCAGTTGCCGGTCTGCAATGTCCGTCGGCGCTGGTCCTGGGGGATTTGTCAGATTTCCAAAGCCGGGCGATCCGGTCGGCCCTTGACCAGGTTTCGGAGGCCGCGCGAACCTGGCGGCTCTCCGGTGTGGAAGACCGGACTTCATCCTTCCACTTTGCGGGTATCCAGACCTCCGAAGCAAGTTACAAAGCGGAAGCGGATAACAATTCCCTGCGCGCCGGCGCCGGGTTCCGCCGGCGGATACCCCTGAGAACTTTTTCCCATTTCGGCACTAAAAGGGATGGAATGAAGGCAAACGAGGAAAATCTTCACTCGGGACTCGTGGGCGCCTCGCCACGGATCGTACAACTGCTCAGCCATATCGAAAAGCTCGGGCCCCGGCGCATTCCCATATTAAT
>CAZXCO010000764.1:0-9319 GCA_964639095.1 uncultured Solibacteraceae bacterium | reverse complement strand
ATATGGAGGCCTCGTCGAAAAGGCCTTCGGCCTGACGCTGCGGGAAGCGATTTACGGCTACGGCGGCGGAACGGCCACGGGCCGCCCGCTGCGCGCCGTTCAGGTGGGCGGCCCGCTGGGAGCGCATTTCCCGGAGTCGCTGCTCGACACCCCGCTCGATTACGAGGCGTTCGCCGCCAGGCGCGGCCTCGTGGGCCATGGGGGCATCGTGGTCTTCGACGATACCGTGGATCTCGCCCGCCAGGCCCGCTTCGCCATGGAGTTCTGTGCGATCGAAAGCTGCGGCAAATGCACGCCCTGCCGGATCGGTTCGACGCGGGGCGTGGAGGTCATTGATCGGATCATTGCGAATGAAAACCGCAATGGAAACCTCCGTCTGCTTGACGATCTTTGTGAGTTGATGCTCGACGGGTCGCTCTGCGCGCTGGGCGGCCTGACTCCGTATCCTGTGCTGAGCGCGCTGCAGCACTTCCCGGAAGATTTCACGAAGCCGGCGGCTCCGCCGCTTGAGACACCCCAACAGGTCCAGGAGAGTTCATCATGGCGTTAATTCAGGAAATCGATTACGGAACCCCCGCGCGCGCCGCCGGGACGATGGTGACGCTCGAAATCGACGGCAGGCCGGTGACAGTCGCGGCTGGGACTTCCGTGATGCGCGCCGCGGTCGAAGCCGGAATCAGCGTGCCCAAATTGTGCGCGACCGACAGCATGGAAGCGTTTGGCTCCTGCCGCCTGTGCCTCGTGGAGATCGACGGGCGGCGCGGCACGCCGGCCTCATGCACGACGCGGGCCGAGCCTGGAATGAGGGTCCGCACGTCGTCGCCGAAGCTGCACAGGCTGCGGAAAGGCGTGATGGAGCTGTATATCTCCGACCACCCGCTCGACTGCCTGACATGCGGCGCCAACGGCAACTGCGAGCTTCAGGACATGGCGGGCGTCGTCGGACTGCGCGAGGTGCGCTACGGCTACGAAGGCGAGAATCATTTCAAAAATCCGGCGAAGAAGGACGAGTCCAATCCGTACTTCTCCTTCGAACCGGCCAAGTGCATCGTCTGCTCGCGCTGTGTGCGCGCCTGCGAAGAGGTGCAGGGAACGTTCGCGCTGACCATTCAGGGCCGCGGATTTGAATCCGCAGTCTCAGCGGGAAACAAACCGTTTCTCGATTCCGAGTGCGTGTCGTGCGGCGCCTGCGTCCAGGCCTGCCCCACCGCGGCGCTGATCGAAAAGTCAGTGCTGGAAAAGGGCCAGGGCGAGCACAGCGTCATCACCACCTGCGCTTACTGCGGCGTGGGCTGTTCGTTCAAGGCGGAGATGCAGGGTTCCGAAGTCGTTCGGATGGTCCCTTACAAGGACGGCAAGGCGAACCACGGGCACTCCTGCGTGAAAGGGCGCTTCGCGTGGGGCTACACGACCCACAAAGACCGGATCTACAAGCCGATGATCCGCAAAAAGATCACGGATCCATGGCAGGAAGTGAGCTGGGACGAAGCCATCGCGCACGCCGCCAGCGAATTCAAGCGGATTCAGGCGGCCTGGGGGCGCGATTCCATCGGCGGCATTGTTTCCTCGCGCTGCACGAACGAGGAGGGCTATCTGGTGCAGAAGATGATCCGCGCGGCATTCGGCAACAACAACACCGATACCTGCGCGCGCGTCTGCCATTCGCCCACCGGTTACGGCTTGTCGAACACGTTCGGCACATCTGCGGGGACGCAGGATTTCGATTCCGTGGAAGCTGCCGACGTCATCATGGTGATCGGCGCCAACCCGACCGACGCCCATCCCGTTTTCGCTTCCGCGATGAAGCGGCGGTTGCGCGCGGGCGCAAAGCTGATTGTGGTCGATCCGCGCCGGATCGATCTGGTGAAGTCGGTTCACATCGAGGCGGACTATCATCTTCCTCTTCGCCCAGGCACGAACGTGGCCATCGTCAATGCGATGGCGCATACGATCATGACCGAGGGCCTGCTGAACGAAGGCTTCATCCGGGAACGCTGCGATACGGCCGAATTCGAGCGGTGGCGCAAGTTCATCGTGGAGGAACGAAATTCACCGGAGGCAATGGAGCCGTTCACTGGCGTTCCGGCGGCGGACGTTCGCGGCGCCGCCCGCCTCTACGCCCGCGGCCCGAACTCGGCCATCTATTACGGGCTCGGCGTCACCGAGCACAGCCAGGGCTCGACCATGGTCATCGGCATGGCCAATCTCGCAATGCTCACCGGAAACGTGGGCCGGCGCGGTGTGGGCGTGAATCCGATGCGCGGCCAGAATAACGTCCAGGGCTCCTGCGACATGGGCGCTTTCCCGCATGAATTTTCCGGTTACCGTCACGTGTCGAATGACGCGGTGCGGGCAATGTTCGAGCATGACTGGGGCGTGAAGCTGGACGCCGAACCGGGCCTGCGCATCTCGAACATGATCGACGCTGCAATCGACGGCACGTTCAAAGGCATTTATATTCAGGGCGAGGACATCGCCCAGTCCGACCCCAACACGCAGCACATCACCGCCGGGCTCGCCGCCATGGAATGCGTCGTCGTGCAGGATCTCTTCCTCAACGAGACGGCAAGTTTCGCGCATGTCTTTCTCCCCGGATCGACGTTCCTCGAAAAGGACGGCACGTTCACCAATGCCGAACGGCGGCTGGGGCGCGTCCGCCAGGCCGTACCACCGGCCAATGGTTACGCGGACTGGGAAATCACCATGAAGCTTTCCGAGGCTCTGGGATACCCGATGCACTACAAGCATCCCTCGGAAATCATGGACGAGATCGCCCGTCTGACGCCGGCCTTCGCCGGCGTCACTTACGAGAAGCTCGACAGGCTGGGGAGCCTCCAGTGGCCGTGCAACGACAAGGCGCCGGAAGGAACGCCGGTCATGCACATCGGTACTTTCGTTCGCGGACAGGGCCGCTTCATGCTCACGGAGTTTGTGCCCACCGAAGAACGGACGTCCAGACGTTTTCCGCTGATCCTGACCACAGGGCGTATCCTGACCCAGTACAACGTGGGCGCGCAGACGGCACGCACAGGGAACAACGTCTGGCATCCGGAAGACCTGCTGGAGATTCATCCGCAGGACGCGGAGGACCGGGGAATCCGGGACGGCGATCTCGTATCGCTGACCAGCCGCGCGGGCGAGACCTCGCTGCGAGCGCGCATCTCGGAACGGATGCAGCCGGGCGTGGTCTATACGACGTTCCATCACATGTTCACGGGCGCCAACGTCGTCACGACCGAGTTCGAGGACTGGGCGACCGGATGCCCCGAATACAAGGTCACCGCCGTTCAGGTGGCCCCGGCGCGCAAGGTCTCCGAATGGCAGCAGCGCTACCTCGATGCGCGCAGGGAAACCACGAAAGTGGCCGGCGAAACCGAGACCGCGGCCGTCAGCCGGTAACAGCCCCCGGGATTTTGCAATGAAAACCTCGACAATGGTCCACAACGCGAATCAGATCGCGCTGTTTTTTGCCGGCTATCCCCGCGAGGAAGCGATCGCGGGGGTCGCCAATCACTTCAACAAATACTGGGAGCGCCGGATGCGAGACCAGATCCTGCAGTACGCCGAAACCGACGGAAGCGGTCTGCACGAGCTTGTGCTGGAAGCGCTGAAGCGGCTGCCCGCCGCGAAATAGATCAGATTTCTCCCGCCCGCAAAACCGGCGCGGAAGCGTGCTCTTCATCACACACGCCGCTTTCGCGCCGTGAAATATCGTCGCTCCCCTGCCCCACTTGGTTTTCGCTGTTGCTTTCGCGCATTTCGCTCTGCATAATGGCCAGCACCGGAAAAAACCGAACTTTATGAGCAAACGAATCATTTTCTGCGCCGATGGAACGTGGGACGAGCCAGGGAAAGCCACCAACGTTTACAAAATCTACAAAGCAATCAAAGTGACCGCGAGCCAGACACCCTATTACGACGATGGCGTCGGCTCCGACGGCTTATTGGTCCAGAAACTGGCCGGGGGCGCCTTCGGCGCGGGCCTGTATCAAAAAATCAAGTACGGCTACACGCAATTGGCCCATTCGTACGAAAAGGACGACCAGATTTTCATTTTCGGCTTCAGCCGGGGCGCCTATACCGCGCGCAGCCTCGCCGGGATGGTCGCGGCCTGTGGGCTTCCCACCGCGAATTTCAGCGACGAAGTGGTCGAGAAGGCGTTCGACGCCTATCGCAACAAGGATCATCGCGATACTCTGCTTGCCGAACTGAGCAAGACGTGCGATCTCCACAAACCGAAGATCACGATGGTCGGGGTCTGGGATACGGTCGGTTCGCTCGGAATTCCGGCCGCATTCGGCGGAGTCGACCATCTTCTCTATGGCTTCCTCGATACGTCCCTGAGCCCAGCTATTCAGCACGCGTATCATGCCCTGGCGATCGATGAACGGCGGGCGGAATTTCCTCCGACGCTCTGGACAGGCCAGCCCGCGCCCAACCAGACGGTCGAGCAGGTCTGGTTCAGCGGTGTTCACTGCGACGTGGGCGGCAGCTATCCGGCCGATTCCAACGGCTCGGCTCTTTCCGATCTCACGCTGGCCTGGATGATGAGCAAGGCGGCCGCTCTGGGGCTCGAGTTCGCCCCCGACGTGGTTTCCAGGTACCCTCTTCCGATGGATTCGAAACTCGCGCTCGACACCAAACATGAATCCTGGAATGTCGCCTGGTTGTTTCCGAAGAGCCGTTCCATTGCTTCCGATTCCGTCCTCTCCGACAGCGTTTATACGCGGTGCGCTCACGACAGTTCGTACCGTCCGGGAAACCTGACCTTCACGGAGGGTAACCTGGCCGCCAGCTACCGCAAGGCATTCGTAATTTCACCGGCAGTCCTGCAGGCCGCCGGTTAACCTGACGGACCTGCTCCCCATGAAAATCATTCTGTTTTTCTGCATCTGTGGACTGGCCATGGCCGCCGGGGAAACCCCGGCGCCCGGGCAGCCCGATCCGAAGGTTGAAGAGGCGAGGGAACTCAAGGCCTGCGCCCAGATGGTGCTGAACGGGCTGCGGAAAATCCCGGACGAGCGGTCGCGACGCTTCCTCGGCAAAGTCTCCGAAGCCGAGGCTCTCTGCCGGGGAGAACGAAATCTCGACTTCCGGCTGACGCCCTGGGTCGACTGGTCCCAATACTGGGGCACGGGAGACATGTCTTCCCTGCCCTCCGGTTATCTGTCGAAGAAAGGACCGGCTTTTCGCGGCGTCGGAGGCGCCCTTCTCGATCTTGAATACGAGCGCGTCGAACTGATCAAGTTCAATCTGTTCGACAATGCCGGAACCTGGCGCACCTTTATCGACGGCCGCGATGGTGTTGGCGGCGGCGCGCTCAAGGTCTGGCCGGAGATGCGGCTGCCCAAAGAGAATCCCAACTACGAGGCGGTGGGCGGTGATGGCGAGCAGGTCTGCAGGGGGAACCTGATTCGCGCCCGCACCGTCTCCGGGATCTGCAATGACATTCTGAATCCGCTGATGGGTTCGGCCGGCACGCCTTTCGCCCGCAACGTGGAATTCGAAACCACTTTCCCCGACCTCGGCCAGACCACTTTGACAAAGAACCGGCACGGGGATCGCCTCGGTCTTCTGACTCCCGACCCGCAGGTGATCAGCCGCAAGCTGTTCACGCGCGAGCAATCTGATCCCGCGGCCTGCAACGCCGGCTTCGGGCTTCCGGGCGACTCGGTGAACGCCAACTGCGATTACCAGAAAGCGCCATTTTTCAATGTTCTCGCTGCCTACTGGATCCAGTTCATGACACACGACTGGTTTTCCCACATGGAGGAAGGCCACAACGCGGCGGAGTATATGAACGTCGGCTGCTCGCAGCAACTGGTGAACAACGTCGAGACACCGCTGACGCCCGATCAGATTAAAGAACTCGGCTGCCGTCCCGGCGACCGCGTCGACAGGAGCTACGTGCTCCAGGACGGCCCGCCGGAGAAATTCTCGAGCGGCGGCAAAGACTATCTCAGCCGCGCTCCAAAGACTTTCAGCAACAACAGCACCGCATGGTGGGATGCCTCGCAGATCTACGGCTACGATCAAACCTCACGGCAGCGCGTGAAGCGCGACCCCAAAGACGCGGCGAAACTGCTGCTCGAACCGGTGGCGGGACAGCCAGGCCCCGGATATCTGCCCGTATTCCAGGCCGGCGATCCGATTCAGCCGCAGTGGGCCGGCCAGGAATCCGTGGCGTTTCCGGACAACTGGTCGATCGGCCTGAGCTTCCTCCACAATCTTTTCGCGCGCGAACACAACTCGTTCGTGGACGAATTTCGCAGGGAGGCCGCGAAAGATCCCAATGCCGACAGCGGGCTGCGCAATCCCGCCGATCCGAAGCGTGTAATCCGGAATAAGGACGTCACGCCGGATGAGCTTTTCGAAGTGGCGCGCCTTGTGGTCGCCGCCGAAATCGCAAAGATCCATACCATCGAGTGGACGCCTCAACTGCTCTACGACGAGCCGCTTTATAAGGCCATGAATGCGAACTGGAACGGACTGCTCGGCACGGGCGATCCCGACGTTTCCAAAGCGCTTTCCGACATCATTGTCAAGAATTACGGAAAGTCCAAAGACGTCAGGAAGGCGACACAATGGTATTCCGTTTTTGCCTCCGGGCCCGGCATCTTCGGCATCGGCAGCAGGATTCCGCATTTCGATCTGACAAAACCGGCCGACGTCAACGGCGGCGTGAACCACTTCGGTTCGCCGTTCAATTTTCCGGAAGAGTTCGTGACCGTCTACCGGCTTCATGCCATGATTCCCGACCTGATCGAATACCGGCAGGCCGACAAGGACCCAAATCAGATCTCTCAGAAGGTCGCCGTGATCAATACTTTCGAAGGGAAAGCGACAGAGGCGATGCATTCGCGCGGTCTGGCGAACTGGGGCCTGAGCATGGGACGCCAGCGGCTGGGGCTTCTCACGCTTCACAACATCCCGCAGTTCATGCAGAACATCCGCCTGCCTCGTCTGGACAGCCCGACGAAACAGCTCGACATCACCGCCCTCGACATCATTCGCGACCGCGAGCGGGGCGTTCCGCGCTTCAATGAATTCCGGCGCCAGTACGGTCTTCGCCAGTTGACCAGCTTCGACGATTTCACGGACAAGTCGCTGCCGCCCGATTCTCCGGCCCGCATCCAGCAGGAGAAGAACGCGCGGGAGCTTCGCGAAGTCTACGGCACGCATGTCTGCGACGCCTCGAAGATCATTACGGACGCGCAGGTGAACGAAGACGGCTCACCCATCAACGATTGCCTCGGGCATCCCAACGGATCGATGGTCGACAACATCGAAGACGTCGATACCGTTGTCGGATGGATGGCCGAATCGGTACGCCCGCACGGCTTCGCTATTTCCGAAACGCAGTTCGTCGTGTTCATTCTGAATGCGTCGCGCCGCCTGTTCAGCGACCGCTTCTTCACCTCGAGTTTCCGGCCGGAGTTTTACACGAAGCTGGGCATCGACTGGGTGAATCACAACGGCCCCGGACCGGAGCAGATGGAAAAAGCCGAATCGAACGGCCACCGCGTGCCGGTCTCTCCGCTGAAGCGCGTGCTGCTTCGGAACATTCCGGAGCTTTCCGCCGAACTGCAGAACGTGGTGAATGTTTTCGATCCGTGGGCACGGGAACGCGGCCCGTATTACTCGGTCGAGTGGAAGCCGCAGCCGCGCGCCGCATCCGACCCGGCGTTTCAGCACTAGCCTTCAAATAACAACAATCGAAAGGCCCGGCAATGGCGGATATCACAAACTGGTTCGGCGACATTGTGTCGCACCCGCGGGTGGTTGTGGATGCTCATTCGGTCGAGGACATTGTCAACATTCTGAAGGACCCGGGCAAGTATCCCTCGCCCGTTCGCCCAGTGGGCGCGAATCATTCGACTACGGCCTGCGGAGCCGCTGAGGGCGGCACTGTGATCCGGATGAAGATGAACCGGATCCTGAACGTCACCGCGGATTCCCTGACCGTCGAGGCCGGCGCCATTCACATCGACATGGCGCAGGCGCTCGCCCGGCAGAATCTGCAGTTCTACGTCAACACCGAGATCGGCAATCTGACGGCCGGCAGCGCCGCCTGCTGCGGCACGAAGGATTCGTCGTTCCCCGGCGAATACGGTCAGGTGGGATCGTACGTCACCGGAGTGAAAATGGTGCTGCCTTCCGGGCAGCTTCTCGAGGTGACGGAGGCCCAGCCGGAACTCATGCAGAAGGTGCGTGCGAGCTACGGCACCTTTGGAATCATTTACGAAGTCACGTACCGCATTCGGAAGATGCTTCCGCTCGCGGTCCACCACAAGACGTTTCGTCTCGCAGAGTTCGTCGAACAATTGCCGCAGTTGAAGGCTCTCGACTACGCGATGATGTACTACATTTTCCCGTTCGACGATCTGATCACCGTCGAATTCCGCCGTTACAACCCCGAAGGCAAGGGAGAGCCGAACCGGGTGATCTGGCCGCTGCGCAACTATATCTGGGGCACATCCGGTCCGAAATTCGCGCACGACCTCGAGCAGACCGTGTCCGATCCGAAAATCCGCTACGGCATCATCGATGCCTTCAACGCGCTCTGGCGGCTCAAGCTGGAAAATATCATCGTCAGCGACAATACGGTCCCGGCGGACGAAATCATCCGTTATCCCGATGTCGCCAATGACAGCCGGTACACCTTCAGCCTTTACGCGTTTCCCGAGGAACAGTATCCGTCGGTGCTCAGCGACTTCTTCAAATTCAGCCGCGATTATTACGCGCAGAAGGGCTACCGCCCGAACCTGCTTGACGTCGGTTATCGCATCGCAGAGGACCGGCAATCGCTGCTGTCCTACTCCTGGGACGGCCCTGTGATGACCATCGATCCGGTTTCGACCGGGAACCCGGGCTGGAACGAATTCATCGACGCCTACAATCGGTTCTGCAGCGACCGGAATGGCAAGCCTGTTCTGAACCAGACCTGCGCCCTGACGCCGGAACTTGCAAAGAAGGCTTTCGGCGACCGGCTCGCCGCGCTGGAGCAGACACGCAAACAGTACGACCCCTCTGGCCGCCTGCTGAATGATTATTTCCGCGGCATCCTGAGCTGAAAGCAGGCCACGACCGTCGCCGCGGCCGCCGGATTGGCAGATAATGATCGCATGCCGCAGTACAGATTTCGCGTCAACGGCAAGCCGGTCACTGTCGATTCCTGGGACCCGGACCAGCCGCTCCTTTACGTTCTGCGCAACACACTCTCGCTGCACGGAGCCAAATTCGGGTGCGGGCTGGGCCAGTGCGGCGCCTGCACTGTGCTCGTGGACGGCAAGGCCACTCGCTCCTGCACCGCGCCCGT
>CAZXCO010000763.1:0-4653 GCA_964639095.1 uncultured Solibacteraceae bacterium | reverse complement strand
GCGTGAAGTAAACTCTCCAGTCCAGTCCAGCCGCCGGGAAAGCGCGGCGCAAGCTATACCGCGCCTTCCCGGCTTTCCCGTCCCTTCCGCCCTCGGGCGCCCCCAACGTTGTCACTAGTTACCCAGCCGACTGTTACCGGCCGGAGCCGCTGTACCAGAATTCGTTAATTAGACATTTACGTGAACTGTCCGCCAGCGCACAATGGCGACATGTTCACACGGCATCTCCGTAAATTGTCGATCCAGTGTTCACTGCTGATTTCCGCCACAGCCGTCAGCAGCTTCGCCGGGACCGTCTCCCCGCAACTCGCATCGCTGCCAGCCAACCAACCCGTGCAGGTGATCGTTCAACACACCGACGGGCTGCTCGGGTCGCTGCTCTCCACAGTCTGCGGCGTGCTGAACGTCGTCGATCTGCTGTTGCCGGGCGTTGAACTGTGCAACATGACCGCATCCCAGGCAGTCAACCTGGCGAGGAACCCCGCGGTGGCGCATATTTCTGTCAACAACACGCTGCAGAGCCTCGGGCCGGGTGTGCCGGTTTACGACTATTTGCCGGAAGCGCTGCAGCCGGCGTCGCCGTCGAGCGCCTCAGCCGACTCCTCAATCGGGGCCAATGTCGGGGTGGCAATCATCGACAGCGGCATTCATGTGAATCAGGATCTGATGGGCAGTGGCAAGGGCCTGCTGGGGCTGCTGAACTGGTTTTCGAACGTTTCCTACGCCCAGAGCTTCGTACCCGGCGAGGGCGTTGACGATTACTATGGCCATGGCACGCACATCGCCGGGATCATCGCCGGAAATGGCGCAAACTCTTACGGGCCGAAGTTTCTGCACAACATTCACGGGGTGGCCCCGGGCGTTCATCTGATCAACCTGAAGGTCCTCGACAGGAACGGGCAGTCAACCGACGCGGAAGTCATTCAGGCGATCGAGCGGGCCATTCAGCTCAAGAGCTTTTACAACATCAAGGTCATTAATCTGTCGCTTGGCCGGCCCATTTACGAAAGTTACAAGACCGACCCTCTGTGCCAGGAAGTGGAAAAGGCGTGGAAGGCGGGCATTACGGTCGTAGTCGCCGCCGGCAACGAGGGACGCAACAACTCGCTGAACTCGAACGGCTACGGGACAATCGCGGCCCCGGGCAACGATCCACTGGTGATCACGGTGGGCGCGATGAACACGGAAAGCACCCCTCAGCGCAGCGACGACCTGATGACCACTTACAGTTCGAAGGGCCCGACCAACATCGATCACGTGGCGAAGCCCGATCTGGTGGCTCCGGGCAACAAAATATTCTCGGTCATCGATCCCGGCGCGACCCTCGAAATCGACGAAACATCCAACAGCGTTCCGCTGGCTTCCTACGTCAAATCGCCGACGTCCTGGGAGGTTTCGAATTACTTCATGCTGAACGGCACCAGCATGGCGGCCGGTGCGGCAAGCGGCGCTGTGGCGGCCCTGCTGGGCGAACAGAGACTGACTCCGGATCAGGTAAAAGCACGGCTGATGAAGACGGCGAGCAAGAACTTCCCGCGGACCTCCGTCATCACCGATCCTACGACAAACCAGACCTTCACGGTTCAGTACGACGTCTTCACCGTGGGCGCCGGCTACCTCGACCTGAGCGCGGCGCTTGCCAGCCACGACACGATCCCGGCGAACCAGAATGCCGCTTCTCCGGTCGCGGTGGAGAGCGGGAACTCGGTCTATCTGCGGAACGATTCGTCCGAGACAGCCGTCTGGGGCTCGACAGCCGTGTGGGGTTCGACCGCCGTGTGGGGCTCGACGGCCGTGTGGGGTTCTTCCGCCTGGACGGGATCGACCGCGGTCTGGGGCTCGACAGCCGTCTGGGGGTCCACCGCCGTCTGGGGCTCCAGTGGAGATTCCGGATATACAGCCGTCTGGGGCTCAACGGCTGTGTGGGGTTCGACCGCAGTCTGGGGCAGCACCGCGGTCTGGGGTGATGCAACGCAGAACGGCGATCCCGACGCGGGCCAATAAAGCAACAAGCCCGCCGCGCGCCGCGGATCGAGCGTGCGACGGCTCAGGCGCCGCCGAACTGGCGGAGTCCTGGAACATGACAGGAAGAGATAGTCCATTCGGGCCGGCTGCATGCCGGCCCTAAGTTTTTCTGAGTCCCAATTCTCAGACCTTATCTCAATCGGGCCATGCGAAGGCCGCCATATCAGGCCTGCGCCGCAGGTAGTAAGTCTGAAACCGGGGTACCGGTTAACCAACGGTTAACTTATCCGCCGCCGCAATCGTGTGGCACACTTCCAGGTGTAAACAAGGGGGAGGAACGAAGCATTGGCCGATTTCACGCAAATGCCGCGCGCAGCGAAAGCTTACTGGCTTCTGGTGATCGCAGCGGGGTGCAGCTGCCTTTTTCGATCGCTCGCGGCGTGGCATCCGCACAGCGAGAGCATGCTGTGGCTCGGAATTTATCTGACTGCGGCTGTGCTGGCTTCCGGCCTCAAGATTCATTTGCGCGGGATCTTCGGAACGCTTTCGATGAACTACGTCGTCGTCTTCGTGGCGATGCAGGATCTGAGCCTGGCGGCCTCTCTCATCGTCGCGATTTTCAGCACACTGGGCCAGTGCCTGATCCACACCGATACGCGCCCGAAATGGTTTCAGGTGCTTTTCAGCGTTGGCGGAATCCCGGTGCCGGTCATGGCGGCGGACATGGTGCTGAAGTCGCACCGGCTGCTGGTTCTGGACCACACCGGCTGCGTGGGGCTGCTGGCCGCTTCTCTGGTTTACTTTGTCGTCAATACTTTCACGGTGACGGGCATCATCAGCTGCACGACCAACCAGCCGATATTCAAAACCTGGCATCATTCCTATTTCTGGACCTTTCCGCAATATCTGGTGGGCGGCGCCATCGCCGGCGCCACGCACTTCCTCGGCACGTACTGGGGATGGCCGGCCCTGATTCTTGCGGGTCCACCGCTCTATCTGGTCTATCGCTCTTACAGCCTGCACCTGCAGCGGATCGACGAGCAGCAGAAACACATCCTCGAGATGTCGCAATTGCACCTGCGCACGATCGAAACCCTGGCGCTGGCCATCGACGCCAAGGACGAAACGACTGCGGCGCATCTGCGCAGAGTTCAGATCTATGCCTCCGAGATCGGCAAAGAGCTGAATCTCTCGTCCCTTGAACTGCAGGCGCTGGAGGCGGCGGCGCTGCTGCACGATGTCGGCAAGCTGGCCGTACCCGAATACATCATTTCCAAACCGGGCAAGTTGACGGAAGAAGAGTTCGAGAAGATGAAGGTCCACCCGGTGGTGGGCGCGGAGATTCTGGAGCGCGTGCAGTTCCCGTATCCCGTGGTGCCGATCGTTCGTTCGCACCATGAAAAGTACGACGGCACAGGATATCCGGATGGCCTCGCAGGCGATCAGATTCCGATCGGGGCGCGCATTCTCTCGGCCGTGGATTGTCTGGATGCGCTGGCCTCGCCGCGGCAGTACCGGCCGGCAATGCCGCTGGAAGACGCCATGCGCGTGGTGGCCGAACAGTCAGGGAAAGCGTACGACCCGAAGATTATCGCGATTCTGCAGAGGCGGTTTCGCGAGTTGGAAATGAAGGCGAAAGCGCAGACCACCGAATTGGTCAAGCTCTCTTCCAACGTCAAGATCGAGCGCGGGCTGGCGCCAGCAACAGGCTTCGCCGAGTGTGAAAAGAAGAAGGAAGAGGTTTCGCCCGCTCCTTCAGCGGACTTCAGCTTTGCGATCGCAGGTGCGCGCCGCGAATTTCAATTGCTGGTCGAAGTCACCAACGATCTCGGGAATTCGCTCAGCCTTGAGGAGACACTCGCTCTGCTCGCCGTCCGCGTGGACAGGATCGTGGAGCACGACGCGATCGTGGTCTATCTTCTGCAGGACGGGAAACTGATCCCGCGCTACGCGAAAGGCGAGAGCTTCCGCATGTTTTCCTCGCTCGAGATCCCGGTGGGCCAGGGACTGTCCGGGTGGGTGGCGGAAAACGACCTGCCGATCCTGAATGGGAATCCCGCCGTCGAGCCCGGCTACCTCAACGATCCGAGAGTGGTCACGCCGCTTCGTTCGGCCGTCGCGGTTCCACTGCGCTCGAAGGACCGGATCGTGGGCGTGCTGACGCTGTACAGCCTCCGCGCCGCGGCGTTCACTTCGGACCACCGGCGAATTCTGCTGGCCATCGCTCCGCGCGCCGGCCATGCGATCGAAAATTCACTGCGTTTCGAAAAGGCCTCCAATGCGGCGGACACCGATGAATTGACCGGACTGGTCAACGCCCGTTACCTTTTTGCCCATCTGCAGCAGGAAGTCGCAAGAAGCGCGCGCAGCGGCGATCCGTTCGCGGTCGTGATGATCGATCTGGACGGATTCAAGGACGCGAACGACCGGTACGGGCACCTGGCGGGTAACCGCATTCTGCAGGCCGTTTCCGCGGGTCTGCGGCAAAACTGCCGCGCCGGCGATGTGGTGGCGCGGCTTGGCGGCGACGAATTCGTGATCGTGCTGTGCGACGGCCACGAACATGTGGAATCGACCGTCACGCGCATGGAGGAAGTCGCATGGCAGCGCTGGGAAGGCGAGCGCGTCGTCGAGGAGACCTTCTTCTACGACCCGGCGCAGCGGGTGCCGGTGCCGGTGCCGGGAGGG
>CAZXCO010000762.1:0-9823 GCA_964639095.1 uncultured Solibacteraceae bacterium | reverse complement strand
ATGGCCGGCTTGAGCATCGCGGAGTTCGAACTCGCGCGGGTTGTCATCGACGTGCCTCCGAACGAGCCGTGAGGATTGTGGCAATCCGTACACTGCACCACGCCCTCGTTGACCCGGTGCTTCGAGGGCATTTCGAACTGCGCACGTTCTGACGCGTGGCAGGTGTAGCAAAGCTCGGTCTGCTGCCTGGCCAGAAGAAATTTCGGCGTGGCCGCCTTATGGATGGAATGGCAGTCCGTACAGACCACATCGGCCGCGGTATGGACCGACCGCTGTATATTGGCGCGGCTCATGTCTTTGGAGTGGCATTCCAGACACGCAGCCAGCGTCTGTTGCGGGGTGAGATCGGGGAACGCCCGGATGGGTCCCCTGGCGCCCGCCGCCGCCACGTGATTGCCGCCCGGCCCGTGGCAACCTTCGCAGCCGGTGTGAGCCGGCGTCTCCTTGCCCGACGCTACGGATCTGAAGTGCGGGTTCTTGTAAAAGTTCAGCCAGACGTCCGCATGGCACGTCCGGCAGACTGCGCTGCCGACATAATGGTTATCCGCCTGGTTCCCGGATGTGGATCTCCCGTTCGGCGCCGTTTGTCCCGCGAGCAGGAGCGGCAGCAGGAAAACTCCTGTCCACTTGAACATTCTCTAAGCCAATAGTAATTCGATTCGCTGTAAACGATCTGTGAATTATTTGTACCTTTGAATTGGCAATTAAGCGAGGTTATTCCGATGCGGGCGGCGCTGCGCGACCGCCGGAAACCGTCTGCGATAAACTGGGCCGCCTGGAGGTCTCCATGAAATTCTTTTTTACGGCGTTTCTGCTCGTGAGCTGCCTCGCGGTGGCGCAGGATAAGGTCCCGGAAATTCCTTTCGATTCGGCGCCGAATTTTCTAAAGCTTCCCCCGGATTTGTATCTGGGCGAAGTATCGGGAGTGGCGGTCAACTCGAAGGGCCACATTTTCGTCTTCTCGCGCGGCAACACGACGGGCCCCGCCTATGCGGCCGCCGCCGCCCAGTTACTCGAGTTCGGACCCGACGGAAAGTACATCCGCGAAATCGGAAGAAATCTCTATGCCTGGTCGTTTGCGCACGCAGTCAGGGTGGATAAGGACGACAACATCTGGGCTGTCGACAAAGGCTCGGACATGATGATCCGGTTCGATCCCGCAGGCCGCGTCTCGATGGTGTTCGGCCGCAAGAAGGAAGCTTCCGACGAAGGCACGGAACCGTGGAAGCACCCGCGGCCGCCGCTGCCGCCGGTCGACGGGCAGTTCCGGCAGCCGACAGACGTGACGTGGGATCCGCAGGGCGATATCTTTTTCAGCGACGGCTATATCAATTCCAGAGTCGCCAAATACGACAGGAACGGCCGCTGGGTGAAATCGTGGGGCACGCCGGGCAAAGGCCCCGGCCAGTTCAATACGCCGCACAGCATTGCGGCCGACGCGCAGGGCAACATCTATGTGGCCGACCGGGGCAACCGGCGGATTCAGGTGTTCAACTCTGATGGTGATTTCCAGCGGGAGATCAAAATCAACGTGCCGGTGCCACCCGACGCGCAGCCCTGGATGGGGGCGAAGCCGAAGCAGGGCGAAGATCAGCCAGGAACGATGCAGAGCGGCGCGCCGTGGGCCATTTGCATTACGCCGGGACCGACGCAGTACCTGTATGCTTCAGACGCGTTTCCGGGCCGTGTTTACAAGCTGACACTCGATGGCAAAGTGCTCGGCATGCTCGGCAGCACAGGCAGGCAGTTGAAGGAGTTCGGCTGGATTCATGAGATTGCGTGTCCGTCGGAGAACACAATCTATGTGGCCGAACTCCTGAACTGGCGCCTGCAGAAGCTGACCCTGCATCCCGGCAGGAGTTCGTCCGGGAAATAGCAGGAATCAGCTTCTCGAAAGAACGCGCGGGAAGCTCAGAAGAGCAGCTTCAGCGCGAACTGGATCTGCCGCGGCGCATACGTGCTCCGGATGGTGCCGAAGGCTGAGCTGGTCGTCGTTGCGTTGGGCGGCGAGAAGTTCGTCTTGTTCAGGATGTTGAAGAACTCGCTGCGGAACTGAAGCCGCATGCCTTCGCGAATGGTGAAGTTCTTGTTGGCTCCCGTGTCGAGCTGCCAGAAGCCGGGAGCGCGGAACGCATCGCGCCCGAGATTCCCGAAGGGCGCGCTTGCCGGCGGGGTTGTGAAGGTGTATCCAGCGAAGTAGTTGTTGACCATCGCGCCTGTGCTCTGGTCGATGCCGATGCCGGAGACGTTCGGCCGCAGGACGGCCACTCCACGATAGTCCGCAATGGAGCCCGTGACATCGTTTGCCGCCGCCGGGCCGTAGTTCACGTTGATGGCCGAGCCGCTATGCGCCGTGTTGATGGCGTTGATTTCCCAGCCGCCGAACAGCGCTTCCGCCACCGGATTCAGATTGTTCGCCAGCTTCCGGCCCTTTCCGAACGGAAGGTCGTAAACCACGCTCGTGACATCGGCCAGCGTGATGTCGAAGCTCGACGGCCCGATCTCTCCGGCCAGATTGTGGATGTTCTGCGGATTCGCCACGGTATAGCCGGGATAACTTTCGAGCGCCTGTTCGGAATCGCCCATTGCTTTCGACCACGTGAACGAGTTCAGGAAGTAAAGCCCGTTCGCAGAGTGGTGCTCCACCCGGACCGACATGCCGTTGTAGTTGTTGTTACCGGCCGGATCGACCCAGGTGACGGGACCGAACGCCTGATCGGGACGGCGCGCCTGAACGCCCAGTGAAGCGCCAGGCAAGTTGGGAACCGCCTGGTTGTAATCCGCAATGATCGGCAGAAAGGTGCTGTGATTGCCGTTGTAGGCCACTTCAATTACGGTGTTGGCCGTGATCTCGCGCTGGATCGAAAGAAGCCAGGACTGGATCATCGGCCATCGCGTATTGGGGTCCACATAATCGACGTTGGAAGTGATCGGGTTGAAGTGCGACGGGTCGGCAATGCCCGTCGTGAAGCTGTTCTGCGTGGTCAGGAAGCCGGCGGGCACAGGGCCTCCCGGCGGAATCGATTGCGTGAGCGTGCCGAAATTGATCTGCGGCGAATTGATGTTTTCGAGCGCGCTTCCCACCCGGTTGAAGAACGAATAGCTGATCCCGTAACCGGCGCGGATCACCGTCTTCGGATCGACGCTGTAGGCGAGACCAAAGCGGGGTCCGAAATCGTGATAATCGGGATGCACGAGCGCGCGGTCGTAGAGGCTGCCGTTCCTGGCCTGGAGAAGCGTGTTGGTGACCGGGTCGAAGTTGGTCCAGTTGTTGTCGCGCTCCCAGAGGGGCGTGGCGAATTCCCAGCGCAGCCCGATGTTGAGCGTGAGCTTTGAGGTCACGCGGTAGTCGTCCTGAATATAGAGCGAATGGATGTGCTGGCGCTGGTTGGTAACCACGTTATTGCCGAGCGCAATGGTGCTGGGCAGGCCGAAAATGAAATCCGCCAGATTGAAACTGGTGGAATCGCCGGGGACCGTGCAACCCGCCGACTGGCCGATCTGCGCGCAGGTCGGTTTGCTGAACTGGCCGGAGTAGGTGTCGGCCCCGTAAAGCGGATTGACGTCGAGCACTTCCGTCCTCACGGCCATGAATTCATATCCGGCCTTCACCGAGTGGCGGCCCTTGACCCAACTGTAGTTGAACTTCGGATTGAACGACGTCGGATTCTGGAACTGCGGATTCGTCGCCTGCCGCCCGAAGCCGTTAAAGCCGCTGACGTTCTGGGTGTTCAGGCCGCCGGTGAGATTCGGCGTCGTGGGCAGCCCCGGAGTTCCGTAGAGATCCTGCATGCTTGCCCCGCCGAGATAAGGAGGCGTTTTGCCCGCCAGAATGTGGTCGAAGCCAAGCCGCGCTTCGAGCAGAGAGGTGGGCGTGATCGTCCACGTGTATCCGGCGGCCGCCTGCTGCTGGATCGCGTGAATGAAGCCGTTGCCGCCGCCGCCGGAGGGACCTGGGATGTCGGGCGCGTAATACTGAATATCCTTGCGCTGGCTGAAGCGCAGGAAGCCGTTCATCCTGCTGTTGATCTGATAGTCGAGTTTGGCGTCGTACTTGTCGTAGTAATCGCGAATCAGAAGAAGCTCTTCGAGGTTATTGGAGCGATCGGGTCCGTTCGGCGCGGGAAGCCCGTTGAGAACCGCGGCGGCGAAGGGGTTGATCTGCGACACAGGAATCGGGGTGCCGGCGGGATAAACAGCGCCGGTCAGCGGGTTGACGACGGTAACGCCCTGGTGATTGGCGGGGTTTGTCAGCAGGCCGCTGCGGTCGTTCATGCTCGGAATCGAATCGAAGTTCAGATAACGCTGTAACTGACGCTGGCCTTCATAGTCCCCGAAGAAGAACAGCTTGTTCTTGATGATGGGGCCGCCGATCGTCGCGCCGAACTGATTGCGCTGGAGCGTGGGCTTGGAGAAGACCGTTGGACTGAAGGTGAAGCCCGTCGCGTTGAGATCTGTGTTGCGCAGGAATTCATAGGCCGTCCCGTGGAACTGATTCGTCCCGGAGCGCAGCGCGGCGTTGATGACGCCCCCGCCGACGCGCCCGTATTCCGCGCTGAAGTTGCTCGTGATCACCTTGAATTCGGCGATTGCGTCCGGCGAGGGCTGCACTACCTGGCTCGAATAACCCTGATTGCTGGGTGAATACGCGTTGTTATCGATGCCGTCCATCAGGAAATTGTTATACGTGCTGCGCATGCCGTTCACGTTGAACGATCCCTCGCGCGGCGTGGCGCTGGGGGAAAATGCGGCGGCGATCGGCGACTTGTTGACGTTGGTCGAGAGAAGCGCCAGATCGGAATAGTTGCGGCCGTTGAGCGGCAGTTCCACCACCTGCTGTGTGTTGATCACCTGTCCGTGCTCGCTCGAATCGGTTTCGAGAACCGCCGCGGCTCCGGTGACTTCGACGGTCTGTGAGATGGCCCCGACCTGCATGGTCAGATCGACACGCTGGCGCGCCTGCACCGCAACGTTCACGTCGGTGGTCGACGTCTTCGAGAAGCCGGGCGCTTCCACGCTCACCGTGTACCGCCCCGCCTTGACGTTGAAGAAATCGTAAGTCCCGTTTTCGTCCGTGGAAGTCTTCGCCTGGATGCCTGTGCTCTGATTGGTGAGCGTGACCGAAGCCTTTGCCACGGCGCCTCCGCTCGGATCGTGAACAGAGCCGAGCACCTCGGCCGTTTCGAACTGACCGTACAGCAGCGACGCCGCAAACAGCGTGCCGATACACACAACTACCTTCTTACTCATAAGTGAGAATTTCATGGATCCTGACCTACCCCTCTGCGGTTATCGTCGCAATCCAATGTTTCGACGGATTAACGTGTGAGTTACAGATGTGTAACCGCGGGCGGCGATTCCTGCCGTGGGCGGATGATTGCAGGGCTGCCAAATTGCTGGGATGCCGATATGTCCCGCCTGCCGGCCGTTCTGGCGATCGCTCTGGCCCTGACGTGCAGCGCCGCTCCACCACGGCGGAGCCTCCAATTGAAAAATCCTCTGTTGCCGTCGGGCGCCGATCCCTGGGTGACGAGCCGTGGCGGTGTCTTTTACCTCATGGTCACGACGGGAAACAATCTGAAAATCTGGAGAACATCGAATCCGGCCGATTTCAGGAACGCGGAGAGCAGGGTCGTGTGGCGGCCTCCCGCCGCCAGCCCGTATTCGCACGACATCTGGGCGCCGGAGCTGCATTTTCTGAGCGGCAAATGGTACATCTACTTCACGGCAGACGGAGGCAGGAACGAATCGCATCGCATCCGGGTGCTCGAAGGATGCGCCGGCGATCCGCTCGACTGTACATGGTCGATGAAGGGGAAGGTTACGGATGAGAGCGATCGATGGGCCATCGACCCGAGCGTGTTCGAAAACGGCGGGCGGATGTACCTGTTATGGTCGGGATGGCCGGACGACCATGACGGCACACAGAACATCTATATTGCGCAGTTGAGCAACCCGTGGACGGTCGCGGGCAAGCGGGTGATGATTTCCACGCCCGAGTACAAGTGGGAAAAGGTCGGAGACCGGCCGAATCAGCAGCCGCCGCACGTCAATGTGAATGAAGCTCCCGAAGCGCTCATCCGAAACGGCAAAATTTTTGTGACTTACTCCGCCAGCGGCTGCTGGACGGACTCCTATGCAATCGGCATCCTGACGGCGAAACAGGGAAGCGATCTGTTGAACCCGAAATCCTGGATGAAGAGTCCGGTTCCGGCCTTCTCGAGTGATCCGGCCGCCGGCGTGTACGCTCCCGGACACAATGCGTTTTTTCAGGCGGGTGGAAAAGACTGGATCCTTTACCATGCCAATTCCCGCGCTGGGCAGGGCTGCGGCGACGCCAGGTCCCCGCGGGCGCAGCCGTTTTCCTGGAAAAGGAATGGCACGCCGGATTTCGGCAGGCCGGTGAATGGAGCGAAGGTGTTGCCACGCCCCTGACGTATGTACCCTGCGGACGCAATTCAGGTCTGGTCATTACATCGTAAGTAGTTTCCAGCGGGTCCTGTATTCCATCTTACGTTCCGGATACCCAGGCAACCGCCCGGTACACAGAAATGCAGCTTTAAGAGAGGTACCGGGAAGACACAAACGCTATAATCTCCCTGGACTGCCCCAGTTTTCCAGACACGATTTCAAAAAGGAGCCTTCGTGCCCCCGACTTTCCAGAGTGCCCTGGCGGACGCTATTTCGAAAAGAGATCAGGACATCATCAGGCACTGGGTTGAGCTTCAGTCGAAATTTGCGCCGCGCCGTTCCGTGGGTGAGGAGCAGGAGACGGTTCACGATTGCCGGGAATTCCTGACTGTCCTGAAAGCACCTCTTTCGACAGGCCACGTGGACGATATCCGGCAGCCGGCTTGGGAATCCATGAGAGAGTTTCTGACCGCCCTCTCCTCGCGGCGGGCGAAAAAGGGCTTTACGCCCTCGGAGACAGCATCGTTCGTGTTTTCGCTCAAGGAGCCGCTCTTTAAAGCGCTGCAGTCCGAAGTGGGCGGGAACTCCGGAGCATTTCTGGAGGCCGTGTGTCAGGCGACCGATCTGGTCGACCGGCTCGGTCTGTTCACGATCGAAGCCTTCCAGCGAACGCGCGAGGAGATCATTGCCCGCCAGCAGCGCGAACTGCTGGAGTTGTCCACACCTGTCATGCGCCTCTGGGACAAGATCCTCGCGCTCCCGCTGATCGGAACTCTCGACAGTGAACGGACGCAGGTGGTCATGCAGAACCTGCTTGAAGCCATCGTCGAGACCCGTTCCGATTTCGCCATTATCGATATCACTGGCGTGCCTGTGGTGGATACCCTGGTTGCACAGTATCTGCTTAAGACGGTATCGGCCGCGCGTCTCATGGGCGCCGATTGCCTCATCAGCGGAATCCGCCCGCAGATTGCCCAGACGATCATCCATCTTGGCGTCGATCTCCATGACGTGACAACGAAGGCCACGCTTGCCGATGCCTTTGCCGTGGCGCTGCGTCGCAGCGGACAGATTCTGGTGCAGGGCGAGAAAGCGGGCGCGGCTGGCGCGAGGTAGTGCGTGGATCGAATTCCCATTCTGAAGATGGGCAAGTTTCTGCTCGTCAGCATTCAGGTCGATATGCACGACCGCCTGGCGCTTTCTCTCCAGGATGATCTTACGTCCCAGCTCGTCCGCCACCGCAGCCACGGCGTTCTGATTGACATTTCGGCGCTTGAAATGGTGGACTCCTTCATCGGCAGGATGCTGGCCACGATTGCATCGATGGCGCGCCTCCTGGATGCCGAGACTGTGGTCGTCGGGATGCAGCCCGCAGTCGCGATTACGCTCGTCGAGCTGGGGCTGTCGCTTCGGGGCGTCCGCACTGCTCTTGACGTTGAAAAAGGGATGGCGATTCTGGAGGCCGCCGTTGCGGCGAGAGTAGAGACCGGGGATGCGCATCCTTAGCTGCGAATTGATGCCGGTTCAATCGTCAGAAGACGTTGTGTGTGTCCGGCAGGCGGTTCGCCGGAAGGCGGTTTCACTGGGGTTCGGGCTCGTGGACCAGACGAAATTCGTTACCGCGGCCAGCGAACTGGCGCGCAATACGCTCGATCACGGAGGCGGGGGAACGGCGCAGATTGAGACCCTGGAAAACGACTGCAAGTCTGGACTCCGCGTCGTGTTCGAGGACCTCGGCCCGGGAATTCCCGATGTCGAGCTGGCGATGAAGGATGGCTATTCGTCCGGGAGCGGCCTGGGTCTGGGACTGAGTGGCGCCAGACGGCTCTCGCACGAGTTCGAGATCGTTTCACATCCCGGACAGGGAACCAGAGTGGCGATTGTGAGGTGGAAATAAAGATGTCACCCTCCGCGCGATTTCCCATAGAAGAAACCAGCCAGTTCGGCGAAGCGCGCCGCCATGGCCTGCGTCTGGCCGCCGGCCTCGGCTTCGACGAAACCCGCGCCGGCCAGGTGGCGATCGTCGTGACCGAAGCCTGCACCAACATCCTCAAACACGCCCAGTCGGGTGAAATTCTGATCCAGGTCGCCGAACCCGGCAGCCGGGGTCCGGAACTGGAGTTGCTCTCTCTGGACAAGGGGCCGGGGATGCAGGATATTGAGCGCTGCATGCAGGATGGCTATTCGACAGGCTCTTCGGCCGGCCACGGTCTCGGGGCTATCAGGCGCCTGGCGGATCAAACGGATTTCTATTCGGTTCCCGGCGAGGGCACGGCGATTCTCGCCCGGTGGCGCGCGCAGAACCGGCAGGAAGCAACGGGCATGCGCACAGGCGTCGTCAATATGAGCCGGCACGGCGAGGAATTCTGCGGGGATTCCTGGGGAGTCGAGCAGGACGAAAGCTTCTTCACCGCCATGGTGGCCGATGGCCTCGGGCACGGGTATGAGGCAAGCCGGGCATCTCTCGAAGCCATTCGGATTTTCCGGAATCATCGGGACGCCGCGCCGGCCGAACTGATCGCTCTGGTGCATCGCGCGCTCCGCAGCCTCCGCGGCGCGGCAGTGGCGGCGGCGCGCATCGACGAGACGCTCGGGCGCGTGACGTTCTCCGGTCTCGGCAACGTCACGGCCCTGATCTATGCGAATACGCGGTGTACGCAACGCCTCGTCTCGATGAATGGCACCGCGGGCCACGAGGTCAGCCGGATTCAGGAATTCACGTGTCCGTGGCCATCTGACGGCCTTCTCCTGATGCACTCCGACGGTCTTTCCAGCAGCGCGGGACTGGAGACCCGGCCCGCGCTTGCCCGCCATGATCCGACTCTGATCGCCGGCGTGCTCTACCGGGACTTTGGGCGCCGGCACGACGACGCCACCGTGGTGGTCGCGAAGGCGGCATAATGCGATGACGGCTGCGATCCTCTCTTCCGACGTCCGTTATGAGCAGGATGTTGTTCACGCGCGCCAACTCGCCCGGCAACTGGCCAGGCTTCTCGGCCTGGACCAGCAGGATCAGGCCCGCATCTCGACCGCGGTTTCGGAAATCGCCCGGAACGCTTTCTATTATGCGAACGGCGGCCGCATCGTGTTTCTGGTTGAGGGACGAACACAGCCGCAACGCTTCGTGATCCGGGTAATCGATCATGGTCCCGGAATCGACGACCTTTCGAGCGTCCTGGAAGGCCGGTATCAGTCGCCGACCGGGATAGGGCTGGGAATTGTGGGCGCCAGGCGTCTGATGGATCACTTTGAGATCCGTTCGGCGCCCGGCGTGGGAACAGAGGTCGTGCTGTCGAAACTGATCCCGAAACATCGCGCGCTGATTACGGAAGCGGATGTGAGCCGCATCGCCGCCGCGCTGGGCCGAGAGCGGCCTGCGGATCCCTTTCAGGAGCTCCGGCACCAGAATCAG
>CAZXCO010000761.1:0-3740 GCA_964639095.1 uncultured Solibacteraceae bacterium | reverse complement strand
ACCGCCTGCCGTCAGGTCGAGCACCATCACCACGACGCCCGCCAGCAGCAGCCAGTAGGACCACGACAGCAGCATGGCGTCGTAGCGCGCCCATGGAATCCTCTGCCAGGCATGGATCAGGCCGCCGGCCGCGGCAAAGCTTGCAAACCCCAGCATCGCCAGATGCGAATGCCCGATGACCCAGTCCGTGAAATGGACATTCTGGTTGACGGACATCTGCGCCTGCAGCGAGCCCTGAATGCTGACGATCAGATAGAGCACCGTGGATGTGCCGACGAAGCGCAGTGCCGGGTCGCGCGGAAACCAGCCGGTTCCGCGCAACGAAAGAAGCAGATTGGCGACGACGATGATGACGTCCACGCCCAGCAGCGTCGAGGCCGCAATGGCTCCGATCTGCGCGTCCATCGGGATCACGGAAAAGATGTAGTGATGGGTTCCGTTCAGCGGATAGAGAAAGAACAGCATCCAGAAACCCAGCATCGAGAGGAAATGGCTGTAGATCGGCCGGCGCCTCGCGGCGGGAATCACGAAATACAGAATTCCGACGGCGAGTGGCGTTACGAACAGCCCGATCGAATCATGGATCCACAAACCGCTGAAAGCCGCGCCTTTTGCGCCCGGCATCAGTTCCGGCACGAAGTTTCCCATCGGATAGGCAAGCAGCGTGAAGACCAGCGCGCCAATGATGTACCAGCCCGTGACGTAGAGATCTTCGAGTGCGCGGGAAAAGAACGGCGGCAGAAACTGGATCGCGGCCAGCAGCAGCGCCAGCACGACGAAGGCATCCACGACAATCGGAAACTCCGCCCATTCCAGCGGCTGGCTGAAGCCGGCGAGCACCAGGATCCATCCCGGCGCGACCACGGCGAAATTCCACAGCCCGAAGATCCAGTAGCCCAGCCGCTCGCTGGTCACGCGGCGCCCCGTCAGCAACGGCACCGCATGGTAGAGAAACGCGAAGAAGGCATTGGCGAGCCAGCCCAGCAGAATTCCCTGCGTATGGTCGTAGCGCAGCCGTCCCCAGGTGAGCCAGGGCGAATTCCCCGCGAGATCCGGCGCCAGAAGCTTGAATGACGCGAGAACTCCGAACGTCACCGAGATCAGCAGTGTGATGAGCGCGGCCAGTCCGTGCGCATATACAAGGCGGGTCTCGACTCCGATTGCAGGCGGCTCGGAATTCATCCCCATAAGACTTTGATACTACCGAACAGGCGTACGTTACGCTCCGCATGAAAAGCCCGGGGCGGGATAATGGCAGCGAATGTCCTCCGTTTCGCGCCGGCGCTTTCTGATCACTTCCGCGGGCATTCTTCTGGGAGCCGCTGACAGCGGTGCGCAGGAAGAACCCACATTCTCATCCGGTGTGCAGGTCGTCAATCTGTTCGCAACCGTACGGGACAGAAAAAACGAACTCCTGCGGGGCCTTGGGAAGGACGATTTCCTTGTCGTCGAAGACGGGAGGCCGCAGACCATCCGCTATTTCTCGCGCGAATCCGATCTCCCGCTCACCATCGGACTGATGATCGATACCAGTCTGAGTCAGACCCGCGTGCTCCCCGCCGAGCGCGGAGCCAGTCTGAGCTTCCTCGACGAAGTTCTGCGGGAAAACAAAGATCACGTCTTCATCATGCAGTTCGATCTCACAGTGCAAACGAGGCAGCCGTTGACCGCCTCGCGCCGGGATCTGGGCCAGGCCCTTGCTTTTGTTGATACGCCGACCCGGAACCAGCTCCGGAACCAGTACGGCGGCGGAACCCTGCTCTATGACGCGATCCTGCGGGCCTCCGAGGACGTGATGAAAAAGCAGCAGGGGCGCAAGGCCCTCATCGTCATGTCCGACGGCGGCGAGAACGGCAGCGACGCGACACTCTCCGAGGCCATCGAAGCCGCCCAGCGCGCCGAAACCCTCATCTACACGATCCTGTTTTCCGATGGCAGCTATGGACGCAACAGAGGCGTGATGCAGAGCCTCGCGAAGGAGACCGGCGGCGCTTATTTCGAAGTATCGAAGAAACAGACGATCGACCGCGTTTTCGCCATCATTCAGGAAGATCTCCGCAACCAGTACAGCATCGGCTACGTTTCGGACCGCCCGGCTACTGCCGCCGGATTTCGCCGCATTCAACTGAGTGTGAAAGGTCCGGGACTCGTCGTGCAGTCGCGCAACCGCTACTGGGCGGAGCCGGCTCCCGACCGTTCCGCGCAATAAGACATGCCGGGAGACAGTTCCCGCAAATCGGAAATCCGGTAGTCCGGGTTCCACTTGGCCAGATCGCCGGCCTTCCCGTAGCCATAATCGACGGCACAGATCCGCACGCCGGCCCGCCGGCCGGCCTCCATATCGGCCTCCGAGTCGCCGACGAAGATGCAGTCCTCCGGTTGCGCCCCGAGCGCTTCGATGGCCCGCAGCAGTACGTCGGGCGCGGGCTTGCACGGGAAGCCGTCGGTCCCCTGCACATGGTCGAAGTAGCGCAGCAGGCCGAACTGTTCGAGCACGGCCCGCGTCGTCGGGGTGCCTTTGGTTGTGGCGGTGGACTTGCGCCCGCCGAGACTTTCCAGACCTTCGACGACTCCGGGGAACAAACGGGTCGAGGTGTGCCGCCGCGCGAGATAGGTCTTCTTGTAGAGCTCGATCATGCCGTCAAGCTGCTCGCGCGTGGCGTCGGGCAGAACGTCTGTGAAGACGTCGTCCAGATGAAATCCGACAAAGCTCTTGAGGTAATCGAACGGAAGGGGCTCGGAAACGTGCCCGGAAAGCACATGCTGGACTGCCGCGCAGATATCCTGCGCGGAGTCCAGCAAAGTGCCGTCGAGATCAAACAGATAGACGTCGAAAGGCCGGATCACATGAATGACGGTCGGCGGAACGCAATTACGCCGGCGCCGGGCGCTCGCCCTCGGACAGACCCGGCAGACGGCGGCCGCCCGATTCCGGACGGATCACCTGCTGCGTATGATCTGCCGTATCCTTCGGCGTCTGCGTCGGCGTCATGGGCGGAAGGCTGCCGCCATCGATGATGGTCTTGACTTCCGTTCCGTCCAGAACTTCGCGCTCGAGCAGTTCTTCCGCCACCCGCACCATGGCGTTCGAATGCTGTTCGATGATCGAACGCGCCCGGCTGTAGGCGGTCGAGATGATGCGTTTCACCTCTTCATCGATCCGGATCGCGGTCTCTTCGCTGTAGTCGCGATGCTGCGAAATTTCGCGGCCCAGGAAAATCTGCTCTTCCTTCTTGCCGAAGCTCAGCGGGCCGAGTTCGCTCATACCCCATTCGCAGACCATCTTGCGCGCCATTTCGGTCGCGCGCTCGATGTCGTTACCCGCGCCGGTCGTCATCTGGTTGAGATAAATCTCTTCGGCGATGCGGCCGCCCATCATGATCGCGAGCTGGTCCTCGCAGTAGACCTTGCTGTAGTTGTGCTTGTCGTCGATGGGCAACTGCATGGTGACGCCAAGCGCCATCCCGCGGGGAATGATCGAAACCTTGTGCAGCGGGTCGGCATTGGGCAGAATCACCGCCACCACCGCGTGGCCGGCTTCATGATAAGCCGTGGTGCGCTTTTCGGCATCGCTCAGGATCATCGATTTCCGTTCCGCACCCATCAGGATCTTGTCCTTGGCCAGTTCGAAATCGATCATCATGACGAGCTTCCGGTTCTGCCGGGCGGCGTTGAGTGCCGCTTCGTTCACGAGATTCGCCAGATCCGCGCCGGCAAGGCCCGGTGTGCCGCGGCCCAGC
>CAZXCO010000760.1:0-2232 GCA_964639095.1 uncultured Solibacteraceae bacterium | reverse complement strand
CACGAACTCGGCGGCAAGCGACTCTACATCACGCAACCTGGCTTCCTGGCGTCAGTGATCGACTACGGGTACCGGCGCAACAATCGGCAGTCAACCGTCAAAGAGTGGCTGAGCGCTTCACATAAGCCAGAGCTCCTTTCGAAACTCGCGGGCGGAAAGATCGGAGTTGAACCCGAGCGCCAAAGACTACCAGCTACAGCTCCAGCTCCCGCCGCGCCAGCTCCAACTGCAGCAGCAGGTGCTGCACCAGCTCCCAGTTCCGCTCCGGCCGACGTCGCCGGACCAGCTCTCGCCGAGGCGACTGCTGCTGCACGAACGCCCGCCGCACCGGCCGAACCCGCACAGCTACTGACTGGAAGTCCGAGGGATTTTGTTTTCTCTTCTCGTGCGGAATCCTCCCTTTACCGCAAAGCTCCACCGCAAGAACAGACAACCCTGGTCGATGAGTGGATAGCGGCGGTACAGAGCGGATCATTTGCGCCGGCACTATTCGGCGGCATCTTCGCGGAACTCGTCATGACCGGAGCAACGGGAGTACGAGAACAGGTTCCGGCGCTCTACGAACGACTCCTGGAGATGATCGACGTCAATATCGTTCGGGAAATTGTCCTTGCTACGATCACGATGGCGTACTTCGACAGCTACGGCGAGCTTCGCGCGAGTCCGCACTTGGTGCTGGGTTCTGTCGCCCTCGTTCTGGAGAAACAGGAGCGCTTCAAACAGGCATTTGGGACACTCAATCGTTTCTTGAAGAATGCAAATGCCGAACTCCCGTATCTACCGGGCTCAGGCACCAAGAAGGTGAAATTCATCATCGACAACGCGGAGGTGGCCGCTGGCGCTCTCCGATCCATTCGCGATATCCGCATCGACGAACAGTCGGTCTTGGTCGATGCGCTTCCTCAGACGTCCAAACGTACCATCACGACCCTCTTAGGGAAGAACCGAGCGGCAGGATGCTCCGGACAGGATATTCGATTACTCGTGGCGAGACAATTCCTCATACCGCTGGATTGCCTGAGCGACAACTTCGACAAGAACAAATTCACTTGGCAGCCCGATGCAGGGCTGGTCACGTTGGACACCTCAAGTCCAGGAGGACTGAAGGCTAACGTTGACGAGGAGGATGATCAATGAGTGCATCTGCTGGCCACCCGCCTCTGCAGCCCGCGCAACTGCCGCACATCGGGGCTTTCGTACTGGAGACTCTCACGCTTGGCATGTATGGCGAACCCCGCCACACCCTCCGCGAGTACGTCCAGAACTCCTTTGACGCAATACGCGCGGCGCAGCGCACGAAGTTCCTCAAGACCCGCGGAGTGGTGCGCATCACGATCGCAGAGGACTCGATCACCATCCTCGACAATGGACTGGGTGTGGCTTCGGCACAAGCCCGGAGCACTCTCACATCCATTGGTGCTTCGAAGAAGGACCGCGACCGCGACGCCGGCTTTCGGGGCATAGGACGGCTTGCCGGGATGGCGTACTGCGACGAACTCATCTTCCGCACGACCTTTCCCGGAGAGAAGACCCTCACTACGGTCACGTTCAACTGCAAAATACTACTCAGCGCGATGAGCCCTGATAAGGGTGGAGACGTCGAGCTTGCCGACCTGCTCGCTGAAGCGATCACCTTCCAAGCCGACCCGAGCGGGGCCAATGCACCTGACCATTTTTTCGAGGTGACCATGAACGGCCTGAGCAATGCGCCGGGAAGCCTCAAGAACGGCAAGGACGTCGCGGACTACCTTTCAGAGACCGTACCAGTAGATTTCAAGCCGGATTGGAAATGGCGTGAGGACATAGAGGCGGACTACAAGAGCTATTTCGGCGCACCGCTGGAGACCATCGATGTTCATGTTCACTATCAGGATCAATCCGTCCAAGTATTCAAACCGTACGGCGACTCGTATGAGCACGCGCGAGGTACTGTTGCCCTTCGTGACGTGGTCTTCTATCCCGGCGAGAACAATCTCTATTGGGGCTGGGTGGGGCGGCTCGAAGAGCCCGTTGCAGTCACCGACTGGCGAACACGGGGCTTGCGCGTTCGGGTGCGCAATATTCAAGTTGATGGTACAGGAGTGATGGAGGCGCTCTTTACTGAGTTCAAGCCGTCCTATGGCCGCTTCAGCCGCAACTACGTCGGCGAGATCCACATCGAGCCGACTCGGGTCGTCCCCAACGCGCGTCGAGACGGATTTGAAGAAACCGCGGAATGGATAGGTATCAAGA
>CAZXCO010000759.1:0-1716 GCA_964639095.1 uncultured Solibacteraceae bacterium | reverse complement strand
TCCAAGCGCCGATGTGACCTCGGCGCCCGGCCTGATCGAGCGGTGGAACAGTGGTTGGTCTATGTTGCAGAAGCCGACATCAAGCTCAGCCAGCAGATCGAGAATCTCCGGCACGGCCCAGCTTGCGTGCCGGACCTCAAGAACAAGGGGGTACGCACAGAACCGTCGAGTCAGCGCGATCAGATATTCGCGATTCCCGGCGTCGTGCCGAAACGACCAGGGGAACTGCAGCAACAGCGCTCCGAGACGGCCGGCTTCCACGAGCGGTTCCAGTCCGGCCTTGCAATCGCCCTCGTCGTTCGGCACCGGCTTCCGTTCGTGCGTGAATGAGTGATACAACTTCGCGGTGAAGCGAAAGGCGGGATTTGCTGCAACGCTCTCGACCCATTTCCGCGCGGCCTCGGGCCGCGGTGGTCCGTAATATGAGGAATTGATCTCGATCGCATCGAAGTATTGTGCAAGGTACGCGATGGGGTTGAACGCCCGCGGCTTCGGCGAGGGGTAAACAATGCCCTCCCAGTCTTTGTACGCCCAGCCTGCCGGACCCACTCGGATCACGCCCACAGGATAGCGTTTGGCCGCTGCAGTGGCAGACGGGTGCCTCAGGTGCCGTAGTGCTCCCGCATCGCCTCACCGGCTCCATATGATTCCTCGTCACTCATGCCGCAGAGCGATCAGCGGATCAACGTTCAGAGCCCTGCGGGCCGGAACATGGCATGCCAGCATGGAGACGAGCGCAAGCACGACGGACGCAGCGGCGAATATTGCCGGATCGAGTGCGCTGACAGAGTACAAGAGCTTCCCAAGCAAATGCGTCAACGCCAAAGACGCGCCACTACCGATCACGAGCCCTGCAAACGAGATTTTCCAGCCATGCGCAAATACCCTGCGCAGCACCTGGTCGCGCTGGGCTCCCAGGGCGATCCGAATTCCGATCTCGCGCGCCCGCTGCACCACCAGGTACGAAACAACGCCGTAAATCCCGATGGAGGCCAGCACCAGCGCCAGCGCACCGAAGAGTTCGAGCAGGATCAGTGTGACGAGGCGCGTAAAAATGGACGCGTCGACAACGTCCTGCATGGCGGCGATCGCGAAGACGGGTTGCTCTTTGTCAATCGAGCCGATGACCGCGCGAATCGTTGGAACGAGCGCGGCAGATTGCCGGCTCGATTTCACCAACAGCGTCATTTCGTTCGACGGCACTTGCCGGAATGGTACATAGATTTCGAGCCGCGAAGGATTGCCGAGGCCATACATCTTCGTGTCCGCGAGCAGTCCCACAATAGTGATCCACCCGCGGCCATCACGCGGCCCGAGGCGTCCCAACACAAACCTTTTGCCCACCGGATTGGTATCCGGGAAGAGGCGCTGCGCAAGGGTCGCATTGACCATTGCCACAGAGGGAGCGTTCTCGCGGTCCGTATCCTCGAAGCCGCGGCCGCTCAGGAGGTGAACACCGAGCACCTTCTCATATCCCGGGCTGACGATCTGCACATCCGGATGCGGGAAACTTCCGGGCTTCGGCAAGGGCATTACTTCCACGGTGATGTCAGTGCGCCAATGATCGTTTGTGAATGGAATCGCCGTACCCACTGCCACTGATGCCACTTCCGGCAATGCGCGACCTGATCCAGCGTTTGCTGCCAAAAGCCGATTACGGCCTCGTTCTTGTGGTATTGCGCAGTGCGAAGACTCATCTCCAGCTTGAGGACGCGT
>CAZXCO010000758.1:0-2259 GCA_964639095.1 uncultured Solibacteraceae bacterium | reverse complement strand
CGGATGGCCGCTGGCTGGCGAGTGCCAGTCACCCCGAACACGACTCGGTGCGGGTTTATGATTTGTCGGCGCCGGACAACGAGCAAGGACCTGAATGGGTCGCTGAAATGCCCAATTCGACATTCGTCACCTTTTCCCCTGACAGTCGACTGCTATTGGCCAACGGGGGGGGCTCAGTGGCCGCCTGGAATGTGACAGACCGCAAACAGGTGTTCCGGACCGAATTGAGAAGCCCCGGATCTCACTACTGGGGCGCCCGCCTGGGAGTGACTCCCGACGGAAAAACGCTCGCCGCCTTCGCATCGAATGGACCGAGCGGAGAAGCCACCACGCTCTCGCTGCCTGACGGGAGAATCCGGACTCGGCTCCTGGAACTGCATCTGACTTCATTCGTCATGTGTCCGGATTCCCGCCATGTGCACGGCGTACACGGAGCGTCTTCATACGTTGCGGATCTGTCCAACATCAAGCCCTACATTTTCACTGACATGCCCGTGTCTCCGTACCGGGGATTCGTCTCCTTGGCCGGGACCCCCGATGGCCAGAAAGTGATTGGCGCTTCGCTCGACGGCAAGCTGTTCATCATGCCGATGAACACGCTGAATCTCGACCGGGAAATCTCGCTGGGAAACAATGGGGCGTCCGCCAAACAGGTGCTTGTCGCCCCCGATGGCCGCCACGTGGTGGCGCTGATGATCAACGGCACCGTGTGGATCCTCCGCTTGACGCCGTGATTCCTAAAGGTGGCGTGCAAAGCACGAATCCGCGCTGCGTCGGGCCAATCTGCACAGGCGCGAGGGCGAGTACTACCGAATTTCGTTGACTTCTCCCGTCGAGACAGCTAGCTTGAGAATCGTCTGCTCTGGACACCAGGCCGGACAAACGGAGCTATGGTAGCCCGTGTTCCCTTTCGGGCACGCGGGTTGTTTGCTTCTTTGAGAGCTTCGAGAGCTGATGGACACTGCATTCCCCTTCTTCGTCACCTTTTACCCACAAATCACCGTTACGCGATCATCAGAAAACATCGTTCTGAACTCCGGCACGTAGTGACATGCTGTATCGCTGAATGCACCGCTCTTAGCTGGCTGCGACAAAACCTCTGCGGCCTCGCTGTATGCACGGGGATCGATCGGCCCACAACCGATTTTGTCAAAATTTCAAAAAACGCAGGTGCCACGTGACCGCCGAACACGATCGTCTTGACGAATCCCGGACCCAGAATGTCCCCTGGAAGAAGTGGGGCCCGTACCTGAGCGAACGGCAGTGGGGCACGGTTCGCGAAGACTACAGCGAGGGGGGCGATGCCTGGAACTACTTCACGCACGACCAGGCTCGGTCTCGCGCCTATCGCTGGGGGGAAGATGGTCTCGCCGGAATTTCGGACGACAAGCAGCGGCTGTGTTTCGCGCTGGCTCTCTGGAACGGAAAAGACCCGATCCTGAAAGAGCGCCTGTTCGGTCTGACCAACAGCGAGAGCAATCACGGCGAGGACGTGAAGGAATACTATTTCTACCTCGACAGCACGCCCACCCATTCGTACATGAAGTACTTGTACAAGTACCCGCAAGGCGCTTTTCCGTACGCAGACCTTGTCGAAACCAGCAAGCACCGCGGAAGAAACGAATTCGAATACGAATTACTCGACACGGGCATTTTCGACGAGAACCGCTATTTCGACGTGTTCGTGGAATACGCCAAGGACACCCCGGACGATGTCCTGATCCAGATCACGGTCTGCAACCGCGGTCCGGACGCCGCTGAACTGCGTGTCCTGCCGCAGCTCTGGTTCCGAAACCAATGGTCCTGGCATGGGGGAGTGGAACGGCCCCGGTTGCGGGACGTTTCCACCGCCAGCCAACATGTCGTCCAGGCCATGGACGCCCGGCTCGGTGAGTGCTTTCTCTATTGTGACGGCAACCCGGAATTGCTGTTCACCGAAAACGAAACGAACACGCAACGGATATTCGGCATCGCCAATCGTACCCCCTACGTGAAAGACAGCATCCACAGCTATGTGGTCGAGGGGCAGAGATCCGCGGTCAATCCCGAGATGATCGGAACGAAAGTCGCCGCCAGCTACCTGCTCCGCGTGCAGCCGGGCGAGTCGCAGGTGATTCGTCTCCGGCTCACCGAAGTCGGGGCGATGGGCGACGGTTACAAAACGCAGACCGACGTCTTCGGCCCGCGCTTCGAGCGGCTGCTGCAGACCCGGCGCGAAGAAGCCGACGAGTTTTATGGGGTGGTCATTCCCCAGACGCT
>CAZXCO010000757.1:0-8011 GCA_964639095.1 uncultured Solibacteraceae bacterium | reverse complement strand
GACTTCTTGCCCTTCAGAAACTCCCACGCTTTCACCATATCGAGCGTCGGAATACCTTCCGTAATGCACACGATCAGCGGCAGCCCGGCATCGGCTGCTTCCATGATTGCGTCCGCGGCAAACGGCGGCGGCACGAAGATCACGGTCGCGTTGGCTTCTGTTTCCCGGGCCGCCTGGGCGACCGTGTTGAAGACCGGCTTTTCGAGGTGTTTCGTCCCGCCCTTGCCCGGCGTGACTCCACCCACGACATTGGTGCCGTACGCGATGGCCTGCTGCGCGTGAAAGGTGCCTTCCTTACCCGTGAATCCCTGAACGAGCAGGCGCGTGTTCTGATCGACAAGTACGCTCATGCCCGTGCTCCCTTGCCTTTGGCGAGCGCCACGACTTTTTCCGCGGCGTCTTTCATTCCGTCCGCAACGGTGAAGTTGAATCCGGATTCTTCGAGCACCTTCCGGCCGAGTTCCACGTTCGTCCCTTCCATGCGAATGACAATCGGTACCTTGATTCCAAGATCGCGGGCCGCCGCGACCACGCCGCTGGCCAGCGTGTCGCAGCGCAGAATCCCGCCGAAAATATTGATGAGGACCGCCTTCACGTTGGGATCCGACAGCAGAATCCGGAACGCGTTTTTCACCTGTTCCGCATTGGCCCCGCCACCGACATCGAGGAAGTTCGCCGGGTTCCCGCCGGCGTACTTGATGATGTCCATCGTGCCCATCGCGAGCCCCGCGCCATTGACCATGCAGGCGATGTCGCCGTCGAGCTTGATGTAATTCAGGCCGAACTTCGACGCTTCCACTTCGAGCGGGTCTTCCTCGCTCAGGTCCCGGAGTTCCAGAACATCTTTGTGCCGGAAGAGCGCGTTGTCGTCGAAGTTGACCTTGGCGTCGAGCGCGTAGACCTTGTTGTCCTTCGTGAGAATGAAGGGGTTGATCTCGGCGAGCGAGGCGTCCATTTCGAGGCAGGCCTTCGAGAGCGCCATCATCGCGGCCACGGCGCCATTGATCGCCGGCGCCGGAATTCCGATGCCGAACGCGAGATTGCGCGCCTGATAAGGCATCAGGCCGAAGCCAGGCTCGATGAATTCCTTGAGAATGGCTTCGGGGGTCTTCGCGGCCACTTCTTCGATTTCCATGCCGCCCGCCGCCGACGCCATGAAAACGATTTTGCCGGCTGCGCGATCGAGCACCACGCCCAGATAGAGCTCTTTCTCGATCGGCAGCGTCTCTTCAATCAGGAGCCTCTGGACCAGACGCCCCTCCGGGCCCGTCTGGTGCGTGACCAGCGTCATCCCGAGAATCTTCTTCGCCAGCTCGGCCGCCTCGGCTGCATCCTTCGCAACCTTGACGCCCCCGCCTTTCCCGCGCCCGCCTGCGTGAATCTGCGCTTTGACAACGACGCTCCCGCCGATGTTCTTCGCAGCCGTCTCGGCTTCGGCGACGGTAAACGCCACCTCCCCGCGAGGCACGGGGACATTGTATTTAGCCAGAATCGTCTTGGCCTGATACTCGTGAATTTTCATTTTGGAGCGATGTGATTTCGATTGCTACTATACTGATTCGCGCAAGGGAACAGGGCTGCGCGCCAGCCAAGCTTTCAAATTACCATGAGCATGCCGCCAATCACGGCTTTCCTCCATATCGTCGCCGAAGGGCGGTCGCTCACCGAAGCGCAGGCGCAGCAGGCCATGGCGGCGCTGCTGGCGGGCGACTCGAGCCCGGTGCTCACTGCCGCATTCCTGACCGCCCTGCGCGTCAAGGGCGAATCGGTGGACGAACTGACCGGCTTCGCCCGCGCCATGCGCACCGCTGCTCTCATGGTTCCGATCGAAGAGGAATGCCGCCCCGTCGTCGACACCTGCGGGACCGGCGGCAACGGCACGTCCACTTTTAATATTTCGACAGTGGCGGCGTTTGTGGTTGCCGGTGCAGGCGTGCGTGTGGCCAAGCACGGAAATCGCTCCATTTCGAGCCGCTGCGGGAGTGCGGATGTGCTCGAAGCGCTCGGTGTCCGGACATCCGTCGAACCGGCCCTGGTAGCGCGCGCCATTCGCGAAGTGGGTATCGGTTTCCTTTTCGCTCCCGCATTTCACGGCGCCACGCGCCATGTCCAGCCTGTCCGGCTCGAACTCCGGATGCGTACGGCGTTCAATTTTCTCGGCCCGCTCACCAATCCCGCGCGCGCGGAGATTCAGGTCGCGGGCACGTGGTCGGAGGAAGCCGCCGAGAAGATCGCCGGGGCGCTGCCCCGGCTCGGCTCGCATCGCGCTTACGTGGTTCACGGCTACGACGGGCTCGGCGAACTCACGATTACCGGACCGTCTGCCGTCTTTGCGGTCCAGCACGGAACGGTGTCCCGCATCGAGCTTTCACCCGAGGATTTCGGACTGAAGGAGCAGCCGCCGGAAGGCATCCTGGGCGGTGATGCCGTGCAGAACCGCGCGATCGCGGAAGCCATTCTGAGCGGCGAGCGCGGCGCAGCGCGCGACATCGTGTTGATGAACGCCGCACTGGCGCTGGTCGCCGCCAGCAAGGCGGCAGATTTTCGCGAAGGGGTCCTGATGGCTGAGGAGTCCATCGATTCCGGCGCCGCCCGCCGCAAGCTCGAGTGCCTTCGCGAACTGGTGCGCCAGTAGATCAGGCCGGAGCCCCCAAAAAAAGTCGGTTACACCCGCACGCCCGCAGCTGGATGCTTTTAAAATTTGCGATCCCGGTTCAAGGTCCAGCCGTATTTATGTCAGGACTTCGATGATCGCCTCCCGTTCTGCCGTCGCCCTTCTCATGCTCGGACCGGCTTTCGCCGGTCAGGCACGCCCGGAACCTTTGAAGCCCGACGGTCACTGGCAGGGCTCAATGCAAAGGGAGGGCGCGCCGCTGACAGTGCGTTTCGATTTTCGGACTGAGGCTGGCGCGGTGACCGGCCGGTTCACATCGGAGGCCCAGCGAGCGCTGGAGTACCCTCTCGACGACGTCCTGTATATTGCTCCAAAAATACATTGGAAACTCGGCGACTCGCTGATATTCGACGGTATTGTCTCTCGTGAATCCATAGCCGGAACGTTCAAGGACGGAGAAGCCACGGGCACTTTCTCGCTCAAGCCCGTAACGCCGGAGGACCCGCCATACCGGCGGGAAGATATAACCTTTCGAAATGGCGGCGTTGTGCTTGCGGGCACGCTGCTCCGGCCGAAGTCAGCCGGTTTGCACCCGGGCATCGTCTTTCTGCACGGAAGCGGCCCTGAAAGCCGCTGGGGCACCTCACTCTTCCTCGCCGACCGCTTCGCGCGGCAAGGCGTCGCCGCCCTGGTGTTCGACAAGCGTGGTGTTGGTCAATCCACCGGGGACTGGAAAACCGCCTCGTACCAGGTTTTGGCGGACGACTATCTCGCTGGAGTGCGCTTTCTGGAAGGGCAATCGGGAGTCAACCCGAAGCAGGTGGGTATTTACGGACACAGCCAGGGAGGCACACTATCCCCGCTGATCGCATCGAGGCCCGGCGCTGTCGCATTTGTGATTGCCGCGGCGGCGATTGGAACAGGTCCGGTCTATGAACAGGATCTCTATCGGACCCGGAATGAGCTTCTGGAGGGCGGCACGTCCGAGCCAGAGCTTTCGCAGGCCATGAATTTATACAGTCTTTGGCTCAATGTCGCGAAGACAGGCGAGGGATGGGACGAACTGGATCGCGCGATGGCCGCAGCCAGGAATGAACAGTGGTTCAAGAAACTGGACCTGCCCGAGTCGAAAGACAATTGGCTCTACAGGTGGTACCCTTCGGTCGGGAATTTCAATCCGCTGCCACTTTGGGAGCAGGTCAGGATTCCCGTGCTTCTCATCTATGGCGAACGGGACAGGAATACGCCGGTTGCGCGTAGTCTTGATGGAATCAGCCAGGCCCTTCGAAAGGCAGGCAACACGGGTTTTACCCCGTTGATCGTGCCGGGAGCGGCGCATAACCTGACCATCCAATGGCATCCCGGCGAGCCATTTTACTGGTGGCATGCCGCGCCAGGGTATTCGGAGTTGCTGGTAGCCTGGGTGAAACTCAGGTTCCCGGGGAAATAATACGAAACCGGGTCAACTCCGGGGGCGCGTGGCAAGCCCTTTACAAGTAGCGCTCCAGGATACCCGCCAGATTCTGCGCGAATACGGATCGCGCCACGACCGTGTCGCATCCGGCCTCCTCGGCGCGCCGCTTCAGGTCCGTCTGGACATGCGAGACGAATCCCACCATCGGGATCCCAGCAGTTTCCGGATCGGACTTGATCGCTGCAATCAGCCCCGGCGCGTCGGCGCTCGCGCAATTCAGATCGAAAATCATCAGGGGTGGGGCCGATCTGGCTTTCTCCAGCGCCCGCGCGCGATCCTGGACGAACTCCGCAGCCATTCCGAGCCTCTTCGCGGCGTCGTTGATTTTCGCCGCAAAGAACAAGTCGCTCATCACCGCGAGGATTTTCCCGGAATGTTCCGTCATCGATACCCATCGTAGCGGAGCGCGATAAACTCAGGGCAAATGAAGCTGCTTTCGATTGTCCTGGCCCTTCTCGCCCTGCCGCTTTTCGCAATGGCTGCCGCGGCGCCGACCGTTGCGGATGCCAAAGCCTTCATGGATCGCGCGGAAGCCGAGATCCTGAAAATCACAACTCTCCAGCAGCGTGCGCAGTGGATCCAGGAAACCTATATCACCGGCGACACCGAGATCCTCGCTGCCAGCGAGAACGAGCGCGCCATCGCCCGCACCACCGAGCTCATTGAAGAGAGCAAACGCTTCGACTCCCTGAAGCTGCCGCCGGATCTCAAACGCAAGTTCCTGCTCCTGCGCCTCTCGCTCGTCATGCCGGCGCCGAAAGACGCGAAGCTTCGGGAGGAGTTGACGCAGGTGGCGGCCTCGCTCGATGGCAGCTACGGCAAGGGCAAGTACTGCCCCGACGGCGACAAAGCGCCGTGTCTTGGCATCGACGAGCTGGATGAACGGCTCGCCAAGAGCCGCGATCCGAAGGAAATCACGGCGATGTGGGAGGGCTGGCACAAAGTCGGCGCTCCCATGCGCGACCGCTACGCGCGCTTCGTCGAGCTCTCCAATCAGGGCGCGCGCGAACTCGGTTTCACCGATACCGGCGTTCTCTGGCGCTCCGGATATGACATGACGCCCGAGCAGTTTTCCGCCGAACTCGAGCGGGCCTGGAACGAGGTCGAGCCGTTATATAAGGAGCTGCACGCCTACGTCCGGCGAAAGCTGATCCGGAAATACGGCGCGGTCGCGGAACGCAAGGACGGCATGATTCCCGCCCAGTTGCTGGGCAACATGTGGGCGCAGGAATGGGGCAATATCTACGACATCGTGGCGCCCCCTGCCGCACCGCCCGCTTATAACGTCGGGGAAATTCTCGCACAGCGCAAAACCACGCCGAAACAGATGGTGGAGTACGGCGAGAATTTCTTCCGCTCGCTCGGGCTCCAGAAGCTGCCGGATACGTTCTGGGAGCGTTCGATGTTCTCGCGTCCCGCCGACCGTGATGTCGTCTGCCACGCGAGCGCCTGGCAGGTCGATCTCGATCAGGATGTCCGCCTCAAAGTCTGCCTGCGCAACACGACGGACGACTTCGTCACCGTACACCACGAACTGGGGCACCTCTTTTACGACCTTGCCTACCGCACGCAGCCGGTGCTGTTCCGCAACGGCGCCAACGACGGATTTCATGAAGCCATCGGAGATGCCATCGCGCTCTCGATCACTCCGGAATATCTGAAGAAGCTGGGTCTGATCGAAAAGATTCCGCCACCCGAGGCCGACCTGCCGCTGCTTCTGCGGACGGCGATGGACAAAATCGCCTTCCTGCCGTTCGGACTCATGATCGACAAGTGGCGATGGGAGGTCTTTTCCGGAAAGGTGAAGCCGGCCGATTACAACAAAGCCTGGTGGCAGCTTCGCGAGCAGTATCAGGGCGTGGCTCCGCCCGTGGATCGCACGGAAGCGGATTTCGATCCAGGCGCGAAGTACCACATTCCGGCCAATACGCCGTATGTGCGCTACTTTCTGGCCCGGATCTATCAGTTCCAGTTCTATCGGGCGATGTGCCGCGCGGCCGGCTACACCGGGCCTCTGAACCGTTGCTCGGTCTTCGGCTCAAAAGCGGCGGGCGACAGACTGGAGGCGATGTTAAAGCTGGGACAGTCGAAGCCGTGGCCGGAAGCAATGAAGGTGATGACCGGTGAAGACCGGATCGACGCCTCCGCCATGATCGAATACTTCCAGCCTCTGCTCACCTGGCTCAAAGAGCAGAATAAAGGCGAGAAGACCGGCTGGACCGTCGCGGCAAATCCGATGAAAGCCGAGTGAATCGTCCGCCGCGACTGTCGCGCGCAACGGCTGAGATCTTCCTCACTGTTGCGGGCCATCGGGTGGTAATGCGGCGTGCCGTTCCGCACGCGGAATTTTCCGGCTCGCTCCGTCATTTATACCGGATTTACGGCCATTTGAATAAAATTCGAATGGAGACGTAAATTGAAGTGGCTGATCGGATCGAGTATCTTTTTATTCGCGATTGTAGTCAGCCGACTTGTTTACTACGCGCTGGCTGAACGGAATCGTCCGGAGCCCTGACCGCTTCCGTGTTTTCGTCCGGAACATCCGGAGCGAAGCGAAGCCTCTTGGTCCCTCCCCATGCGTTCTTCATCGTGATGCTGAAGCCCGCCGTCTTCGCAAAGAAGAGGGCGAGCCGCAGGGCGTCCGCCGGACGATCGGTCAACTGAAAATCCAGCCAGCGGGCCCATATCCGCTGCGCTACGCTGAGCTGGCGGCCGGGCAGCGACCAGTTTTCAAACCGGTGATAGAGTGCCGGGGTCAATCGCCAGTCGAGCCAGGTCTTCGGGAGCGGATGGCCGGGCGGTAGAAACGATTCGTTCCAGCGCGTGCGAAACGCGATATCCATGACCCGGAAAGCCCCGCAATAGTGATAGCGCGCTGCCAGCCGGACCGCTTCCGCGCGGACTTCGACCGGCTCGGCTTTGCAAACTCGCCGGATCTCGCAGAGATGAAACAAGGTGCCGAAGCGCGACTGCGACAGGTGCAGAACCAGATGCAGAAGCTGATCGGCGGGTCCGAGGACGAGTGCGTTTTGTCCCGAGGGGAGGCAGCACGTTGCGGCGCGATCGAAGAATTCACTGACGGGGATACCGAGAGCCCTGTGACTGAGCCGGAAATGCAGTTCTACGTGAGGCCGCGAAGCATGCGAGAGCTCGACGTGATGGGAATGCTCCCGGGCGTAGCTCAGAGGCAGATCGAGCGCGTAGCCGATGCCCGCAAGAGCCCGGCAGGCGCGCTCCAGATCGGCTTCCCCAACGCCGAGATCGATGTCGAGGGAGGGTTTGCGCAGAAATGGCGGGTCGTAATAGCGGCGCGCGAGCAACGGGCCTTTTAATGCGATCGTCGCGATGCCTTCGCTGGCGAAAAGGCTCAGCAGGTATTCCAGATGCCGCAGCGTACTTTCGTGCCGCCGCCAGCTGTCGATCAGAACGCGGTCACACCATACCCGCTCGGCAGGGGAGACGTGTGGCCGGGCGGCATAGGCCACAAGCGGCGCCACGCCGTAGCGGCCGGCATGCTTCCGGATCAGCTTCCAGGATTCCTCGTCGTGAACCGCTGAAAGATCCGGCGGATCGGCGAGAACAGGCGCCAGGAGGTGGATGTAGGAACGGGGCGTCATCGTAATTTCCGGCAATCCCGCGGAAATCGGCGGAATCCCGTCTTGCCATCCTGGAAAAGCCCGTCTGATATTCTCTTGACTGACCGCGTTCGGGGAACAACAACATGGATCAGGGGAACCGCTGGTACGCTTTGGCGGTCAAGCCGCAGCACGACTTTCGGGTTTTTCAGGGATTGAGAGATTCCGCCGGTATCGAAGGCATTCTTCCCACAAACAAAGACAAGCGGATCTGGTCGGACCGCAGAAAAAAGCTCGACTAACCCCTGTAACCGGGTAATGACTACGCCCGAATCGAAAACCCCGCGC
>CAZXCO010000756.1:0-2418 GCA_964639095.1 uncultured Solibacteraceae bacterium | reverse complement strand
CCCGAATCCGCCCTATAGCGGTGTCGCAATCGCGCGCGACATCTCGTTCGGGCCCGATCCCAGGAACGTTCTCGACGTGTTCTCGGCGGAGAAGGGCGGCGGCAAGCGCACAGTTCTGATCTATGTATCGGGAGGCGCCGGCAACAAACAGCAGGGCGGACCCAACGGCGACGTCTTTTACGACAACGTCATGCTCTGGGCGGTGAAGAATGGCATGGTGGGCGTGAACATGCAACGCCGCCCCGGGAACGCCTGGGACGATCCCGCCAAAGACGTTTCGCTGCTGGTGCAATGGGTAAACAAGAATATCGCCCGGTACAAAGGCAATCCGGGACGAGTTTTCATCTGGACGCAGTCCGCCGGGAACATCCCTGTCAGCACCTACGTCGCGCATCCGGAGTTTTATGGGCCAGAAGGTATCGGGGTCAAGGGAGTGATCTTCATGTCGCCTCCGGGATTCGATATTCTGCCGGCCACCCCGCCCAGAGTGGAGGGCGGAAATCCGGCGTGCAATGAGCCCGACGGCTCCCCCGTGCCGCGTCCCGCGGCTGCCGGACGCGGAGCCGGAAGAGGGCGGGGCGCCGGGCGCGGACCGGGCCGTGAACAGCCCGATGCCGCCACCCAGTTGGCGCGGTCGAATCTGCCTGGCCTGGTTCACGCAAAGATCCCGTTCATGCTGACGACCGCCGAACTCGACCCGCCGAGCATCGTGGCCTTTGCGACCACGCTGAAAGATGAACTCTGCAAGGCGGGCAAATGCCCGGTGTACGCCACGTTCAAGGATCACAGCCACATATCGGAGGTCATGTCGCCCGACACGTCGGATACGAGTGTCACGGGCCCCATCCTGAAGTGGATCAAGAGCGTCAAGTAGCGCGGTTGCAAACTGAATTCAGGCCCGTGGCCGCACGCCGCCGGTGAGGATCGTTTCGATCCCATCGGCGGTCCGGACCAGCAGGAAGCCGTTCGCGTCCAGACCCGCGGTGACGCCGTGGATGGTTCTTCCGGCGTTTTCGACGCTCACCGCTTTGCCCCGCGCATAAGACGACCGGGCGTCGAATTCCTCGAAGATGGGGACTTTGCCGCGCTCCGCAAGGCGAGTCGCCCAGTCCAGCGCTTCGGTTACGATCCGGTCGAGCAGCGCCTCTTTCGAATAGTCCCGCCCGCACTCGATCCGGAGCGACGTTGCGACCATCTCGATCTCCGGAGGGAAAGTGGTCTGGGTGACGTTCAAGCCGATCCCGGCAATCAGCGCGGAATCGGCGCTCTGCACCATGATGCCGGCGATCTTTTTTTCATTCAGCAGAAGATCGTTCGGCCACCGCAGATCGCACGCGACGCCAGCCACTGCTTCGACCGCCTGCCGGACCGCGAGCCCGAGCGCCATGGTCAGCACCGGCAACGCATCCGGGGGCAGCGGAAGGCGAAGGATTATCGACATGTACAGTCCGCCGCCGGATTCCGAATGCCAGGAATGGCCGTGGCGCCCGATCCCGGCGGTCTGTTCCTCCGCCACGACTACCGTTCCATGCGGTTCCCCGCGGGCGGCCAGTGCCGCCGCATCCTTCATGGTGGATGCGGTGGAGCGAAGCCAGATGGTCATAACAGTTCCAGCCGGAAGCTGATGTCCACCGCCTTCGCGGAATGGGTAATGGCTCCGGATGAAACGAAGTTCGCGCCCGTCTCCGCATAGGACCGGACATTTTGAAGGTCGATGCCGCCCGAGAGTTCCACCGTGGCCCGCCCGCCGACAATCGCGATCCATTCCTTCGCCTGCTGCGGAGTGAGGTTGTCAAGAAGGAGATGAGTCGCGCCGCTGGCGAGCGCTTCATGCAACTCGTCGAGCGACCGGACTTCGATCTCAATCGGGAGGCCGGACTCGCGCGCGTTCGCCATCGCCTGGCGGACGCCGCCCGCGGCCGAAATGTGGTTGTTCTTGATGAGAATGGCGTCGAAAAGCCCCATCCGGTGATTGGTGACGCCGCCGGCCGCCGCGGCGGCCTTCTCCAGCCGGCGCAGACCGGGAGTGGTCTTCCGCGTATCCAGCACGCGGCATCCCGTGCCCTCCACGGCACTGGCAAATTCACGCGCCAGCGTGGCGACTCCCGACAACCGCTGCAGAAAATTGAGCGTCACCCGCTCGCATTCGAGCAGCGTGCGGGCCGGGCCGCGAACCGTGGCGATGCGCGATCCGTCTTCGAGCCGGTCGCCGTCCCGGTGCAGCAGAGTGAGTTCTTCCACGCCTCCGCGCGCCTCATAGATGGCCGCGAGGAGATTGATGCCGGACAGCACGAGCGGCGCACGGGCCAGGAAGACTCCCGATGCCCGCCGGTCCGCCGGAATGCACGCCCGCGAGGTTACATCGCCGGCGCCGATATCCTCGTCGAGCGACCGGACTTCGATCTCAATCGGGAGGCC
>CAZXCO010000755.1:0-9643 GCA_964639095.1 uncultured Solibacteraceae bacterium | reverse complement strand
GCGAGAGCGCTCAGATTGGCGGCAGCTTTCTCGGATTGTTTCGTGCTCGTGGCCGTCTGCTGGGTCGCGACGCTGATGTTGCGGAAGGCGTGCGTCACCTGTTCGAACCCGATCTGCTGCTGACCGCTGCCGCCGACGATCTGCTGAAACGCGCGTATGCTCTCTTCCACGCTTTCGGTCAGGCTGCGAATGGTCTGATCCGCGATTCCCGCCTGCTGCCGGCCGGAATCCGCGCGCTTGACCGCTTCCTCCGTGAGCATCACCGAAGACGTGATTCCCCTCTGGACGTCTCCCAGAATTGCGCGCACCTGCACCGTCGCCTGCTTCGACTGCGCGGCCAGATTCTTCATTTCAGTCGCGACGACGGAAAAGCTGCGCCCGTGCTCGCCCGCCGCCGCGGCCTGAATCGCCGCATTGAGCGCCAGAAGGTGCGACTGCTCGGAGATTTCGTTCACGGTCGTGATGATTTCTCCGATGGCCTGCGTCTTCTCGCTGAGCGCGATGACATTCTCGGCCACTGCTTCGGCCTGCTCGCGAATGCTTTCCATGATGGCTGTCGTATTCCGGACCGATTGCAGCCCGCTCACGCTTGCCGTGGATGTGGCTTCAGCTGTTGTGGCCACTTGACGCGCGCGCTCCGAGATCTGCGCGCCCGACTGGCTGATCTCCGACATCGTGGCGTTCGCCTGCTGGACCGCGGCAGCCTGTTCGGCGGTTGCGGCCGCCTGCTGCTGCGTCGATGCGAGTATCTCCGCCGTGGCCGTATTCAGGTTTTCGGCCACAAGACGGGTCTGGCCGGCAACTTCTTTCAGTCCCTGCACCATGCGGCTCAGGCCCTTCCCCAGATCGCCGATTTCGTCGCCGCGCGCAGTGCTCGCCGTCTGCGTCAGGTCGCCCTGCCCCACACGTTCCACCAGACGCAGGAACTCCCGGAGCGGCGTCGTAATGGAACGATGGATGACGATGGCGAATAAGATGCCGACGACGACCGCAATGGCGAGCACGAGCAACAGAGAGCCCCGGGTGCGCGACGCGAGATCCTGAACCTCGGTGCGACCGAGACTAATCTGGTCCTGCACTGTGCTTTGGGCGGCCGCCAGTTTCGCCGAGTAGTCGGCTTCCGCGGCCTCCGCTTCCGGTCTGCGGGCGGCGGCTTCCGCCAGATTACCCATGTTCACCAGGGAAAACTGTCCGTCCACATGCGGGGAGAGCGCCCGCAGTGAGTCCTCGGCGTCTCTGATGGAGGCCGCGATCTTTCGCCATCCCGTGGCCCGCTCCGGCGTAATGGCGATCGATACCATCTGGCCTGCCATTGTTTCGAGGTCGGCCAGGAGCTTGAGGTTCTTGTCGCGCGACCGGACCCACTCGCTTTCCTTCACCTGTGGCAGATCGCCCGCCAGTTTGGACTGCCGCAGCAGCGCGGAGAGCAATACGACCTCCCGGGCCGCGCGCATCTCGTCCTCGCCGTCCGTGATCTGCTGGAGGGTCTGCAGCGTCGTCACGTCACGGTTGTCGATCTCCTGCGTCAACTGCTGCAGTTGCCCCTGCTGGATGAGCGCATACGCTCCGAGAATGACCGTCAGAAGCACCGTGACGCCAAAGCCCAGCAGAAGACGCGGACCGATTCTTATATTCGCCATCATCGATTTCTCCACAAAGACTCGCCGTTCAGCACACTCACCAGATCCCCGGTCACCCACGCGACACGGGGCTTCTGCCCTGCCTGCTTTGGCTCGTTTTCCATTACCATGCGAATCTCCTCAACCGCATCGACCGTCACGGCGAAATCCCGTCTGCCTTCGCGCAGCAGCAGCATGAACCCGGCGCCTTCCGCCGTCCTGGCCGCGCCAATCTGGCGCGCCAGATCATACACAGGGCGAATCTCTCCGCGAACCTGAATCAGACCGGCGACCGAAGGCGGCGCGCCGGGAACCGGCGCGATGTTGACATCCTTCAGGATTTCGACAAGCATCGACGCCGGGAGGGCATAGCGCTCCTCTCCCAGGCGGAATACGAGCAGCCGATTGGCTGCGCCGGGCGCTTCAATGGCCACCTCGGGGACTTTCAGATGCCGCGCTCTCTCCCGGTAAACCGCGCGCACTTCTTCCAGCGCCGGCTTCTCCGCCTGTTCAAGAGATCGCCGGATCTCGTCGAGGCGGGCTCTTGCGCCGGCCCAATCCAGGCTCTTGCCGCTTTTTTTCATCCGCCAATCAGTCCCTGATGCATGCGCGCCAGCGCTCGCAGTTCCTCAGTCTGAATGCCGTCGCCATGCTCCAGCGGTTTTTCCGGCGGAAGCGAATCGAGTAGTTCCAGGGCATTCCGAAAAGCCCTCTGTGCTCCGGCGCGATCTCCGGCGCCCTGCAGCACGGTCCCGAGATAGTAGTGGGCGAGCGCAAACTGCCGGTCCACGTAGATGGCGCGCTTCAAGTGCTCCGACGCTTCCGCGACGAAACCGGTATGAGCGAAGATGAGCCCCAGAGTGAAATGGGCCGGCGCATTCAGGGCATCGGCGTCCAGCAGCCTGCGGCAGATTGCGGCTGCCTCATCCACGCTGCCGCGGTCCGCGAGAATGCGGGCGCTCTCCAGCATTTCCGCGTTCCTTGAAGGCCGATGAGCCGTCCCATGAGCCAGTCCGTGAGCCGCGATTTCAGCACGCGGCGGGGCCGCGCGGAACAACGCGTCGCCAGAGAAACCACGTTGCTCCGGAACGGCCGGGCTGGCAGGTGGAAACTCGAAGGCTGCCGGATGGGGCGCGACAGGCGCCTCGCCAGGCGGCTTGCGGTAAACAGTCGTTCCCGCTTCGGCGATGATTTCGAAATCCGGAAACATTTCCGTACCGAATTCCGCGTAGCCGGGAAGCAGCCATCCGCCCGCGTTGAGCAGACCATGGAACCTTCGGCTCAGCGCACGAATCCGCTCCGGCGAGAAATAGATCATGACGTTGCGGCACAGGATGAGATCGAACGGAAGTTCGTCCGGCGCCGGGTGGGACCTGTCGTCAACCAGATTGTAATAGCGGAACGTTACGGCCTCCCGGTATTCGGGCAGCAGCATCCAGCCATTGCCCTCGCGCCGGAAACAACAGGCCCGGATATTCGGCGCCATATCGCGCAGCGCCCATTCCGAAAAGATTCCCGTGCGCGCCTGAGCCAGAAAATCGACGTTGATGTCTGTGCCCAGGATGGAAACGTTCCAGTCTCGCCATGCGATGCCGAATTCCCGCTGCAGGATTATGGCTACGGAATACGGCTCGGCCCCGATCGCGCACCCCGCACTCCAGATGCGCAACTGCCGGACTTCCCGATTCGCGTGGAGAAGCCCGGGAAGAATCACCGAGCGCAGGAAATCGAACTGCTCGGGCTGGCGGAAGAAAAAGGTTTCCCCGATCGTCAATTCCCCCACCAGAGCATCGATTTCGGACGGCGCCCCGGCGGCTTCGCCGAGCAGGTCCAGGTAGCGGGAACAACTGTCAACTCCGCGCGCGGCGAGCCGCCGGGACAGGCGCGCGGCGAAATCTTCATCCTTCCCGGCAAAGTATGCGAGCCCCGTGTGCGATAGAACGTAGTCCTTGAGTTTCCCGTAAACGGGATCGGAAAGAATCGCGGAGGGTGTCATTCGGCGAACGATTCCAGTTCCCGCAAACGCTCCTGGACAACGAACTGAAGTTCCCGCACGCACTCTTTTTCCCGGGTCAGCAGAATGCGCTCGCAGGAAAGAAGGATGACGTCCGCCCCGTCCACGGTCAGCAATCCCTCGGCGCACCGGTTCGGAGAGGAGCCTTCTTCCAATGGCCGGAGAGCGCCGGAAGGAAAGGGGACGACTTCCCGGACTTCATCAACCTCCAGAGCGGCGCGCATGCCGCCCGCCTCCGTGATCACGAGAGGCGTGTAGACTCCCGGCTCCGCAGGCGGCAGATTGAAGAGACGCCTCAACCGGATCACCGGCAGCACTGCGCCGCGCAGATTCAGAAATCCATCGAGAATCGAAGGCTGCCCGGGGGCGCAAACCAGTTCCGCTTTGTGGAGGACTTCACGAATGCAATCGACCGGCAGGACGTAAAGCTGTTGGTCGATACGAAAGAGGAGCAGGTGCGACGCGAACGCCATCCGGCGTCACCATTATCGCGTTTTCACAAACGGCCTGACGCCTGGCCGCCTTTAATTCGTGATTGTTTTCACGCTTTTGCCGCCGGAAATCGGGGATTTTCCCGAACGCGCCGCATCTGCGCCTGATGCCTTTCTTCGTGCGCGGCAATGATTCCGAGGATCTGCGCAACGTTGTTGACGCCGAGGATCGGGTGGCTCAAAGTCATTTCGCTGAGATTCGGCGGCAGGTCGCCGTACAGCAACTCCTCCGTCGCCGCAATCGAAAACGCGGCCCGCTCGCGCAAAGCGGCGACTGGAATGTACCGCGCGGGATCGGAAACGCGAGGCGCGATCGCGGGAACCAAGGGAACGCGAAACATTGTATTCCGAATGACTTGCGGGACAAACCTGTTGAACATGTTTAACGGCACGGTGAAGATCGGCATGACCTCGCGCGGAATGAATGCGAGGGAAGTGTCAATCTGCTCGAATGTGAGATCGATGTTCTTCCTCCCGCCCTTTTTTGCGAGATCGATCAGGTTCCGAATCTGCGTGCGGTAGAGTTTTTCAGTCAGAAGCAGGTGCTCGACGTTCTGCCCCATGGACCAGACACGGGGAGCCGGAGAAAAGTCCGCCTGCTCCTGCGTGAGATCCCGAATCAGCGCAATCGTTTCCTGGCGCGCGGTGCTGTAGCCGGCCAGCGCCGGAACCCATTCCCCGCCGGGCGCGCCGCGCGGGGACGAGATGTCGCTGACCAGACGCGAGATTGCGCCGTCAAGCGCCCGTGCGGCGGAAGCAAGAGAGAAACCGTCACTCATGGAGCCGATTTCTCTCAGTATGCATCAGGAATGCGCGGAATTCCCTCTTATTACACGTCCGGCCGTATATGCGTGATCGTTTCGGATTCGGCCGTTTCATGCAGCCGCGGCGGCGCCTCTTCGGTAATCACAGGCGTTGCTTCGGATTCCTGAACGATCGCGCTCCGCGTTCGCGGCATCGGTTTGTCCGACGTGGCAAAATCCGCCCGCGCTTCGGTCGCCGCCGACACATTTTCCGCGCCGGTTTGCTTCAAAATGTCTTCTGCGCGCTTCACCCACACATGGTCGTCGCAGTGGACCGACAGAAGGATGCTCCCGTGCCGGATACGGCCTTCGTAACGTCTGGCCTCATACTCGGGAATGCCCATCCCGACCAGGGCGCCCACGATGCCGCCGAACGCGCCCACAGCGCCTGCACCAGCCAGTGCGCCGACAATGGGGCCGGCCGCGACCAGCGGCCCGATGCCCGGAATCGCGAGCATGCCGATACCGGCGAGCCAGCCGAGCACGCCGCCGGCGACCGCTCCGGTCGTTGCGCCCGTCGTCGCGCCTTCCGGAGCCTTTGTGTTCTTTTCGTGCGCAAAATCTTTGGTTCCCGCATTATCCGGAAACAGAGCCGAAATGTCCGTATTGCGGAAATGGCCGCGCCGCAGCGCATCGACGGCTTCTTCCGCGGCCTCCCGCGTCTGATAAATCCCGAAAACAGCCGTGTTTTTTCCCGACATATTTCACTCTCCCGGCTTCGCTCTCGCAAAGCCGCAGCCGCTATGGATAAAGCAACAAATGGGCCAATGGCTGATGCGGGCAGACATGCGAGAATCGTCTGCAGAACAAATGGCCGGCTATCAGACGGGTGTGAAGAGAGAAGAAGTGGTCGAAGTCGGCAGCGACAACGCGATCCGGTTTCTCGGACCCGAATCGCGCGTGCTTTCCACCCCGCAGATGATTCTTTTCATGGAAAGAACGTGCCGCAATCTGATTCTGCCGATGATGCCGCCCGGTGAAGACACGGTCGGAACTCATGTCAATGTCTCGCACTGCTCCGCCGCTCCCGTTGGATCGTTTGTCACGTTCTCGGCGGAGTTGCTGGACGTGAAGGACCGCAGGGTCGAATTTCACGTTCAGGCGCGGATCGGCGACCGGATCGTCGGCGAGGGAACCCACCAGAGGGCGATCATCCAGATCGACCGCTTCGCCGAGAAGATCCGGAACCGCGGATGAAACGCCCCGCCGCCTGCCTGAAGACGTTCTGGGCTGGTGTGCTCACCGCCTGCGCGTCGATCCTTCTGCTCGTTGCGGCCACTCCGGCCGCGTCTTTTCGGTTCGTCATACTCGGTGACCGGACCGGCGAAACGCAACCCGGCGTTTACCAGCGAGTCTGGAAGGATGCCGCCGCCGAAAATCCGGCGTTCGTCCTCAGCGTCGGCGATACCATTCAGGGGTCGAGCGACGAAACGGCTGAGTCCGAGTGGAGGAGAATCCAATCGACTCTCTCCCTCTATAAGCAATTCCCGCTTTATCTCGCGCCGGGAAACCATGACATCTGGTCGGAGCAGTCGGAGCGGCTGTTCCGAAAATACTCCGGCCACCCGCCGCACTACAGTTTCGATTACCGGCAGGCCCATTTCACGGTTCTTGACAACAGCCGGTCGGACCAGCTTTCCGCCGCGGAACTGGCATTTCTGGAAGCGGATCTGAAGCAGCACAGAGAGCAGCCGCTGAAATTCATCGTTTCGCACCGGCCTTCCTGGATCGTGAACGCCGTCATCGGAAATCCGAATTTCGCCCTGCAGAGGATCGCGAAGGAATACGGGGTGCGGTATGTAATTGCCGGCCACATCCATGAAATGCTGCATGCGAAGCTCGACGGCATCGATTACATTTCCATGGCAAGCGCCGGCGGGCACCTTCGCGCATCAGGAAAGTATAAAGACGGATGGTTCTTCGGCTACGCCGTGGTGGACGTGGACGCAAAGGGAGCCGGGTTCCGGATACAGGAACTGGGCCCGACGTACGGGCAGGGGCGGTCCACGGCGCTCGCCGACTGGGGTAAAGCCGGTCTCCTGCAGTGATGTTATTGATCCTGCAAGTCTTTGCGCCGGTGATACCCGTTCCTGTACAATGATAAGAGCGCCCAAATCGCGGCGAAACGGACTCCACTAATCCAAGATGTTCGATAATCTGTCCGACAAACTGCAGCGTGTCTTCAAGAACCTGCGTGGTGAAGGACGCCTCACAGCCGAAAACATGGAAGCAGCCCTGCGCGAAGTGCGCGTGGCGCTGCTTGAAGCCGACGTCAATTTCAAAGTCGTCAAACAGCTGATCGAAAGCGTCAAGACGCGCGCCATGGGCCAGGAGGTCCTCACCTCCCTGTCGCCGTCTCAGCAGGTAATCGGAATCATCAACGAGGAACTGATCAAGGTCCTCGGAAGCCATGAATCGAAGCTGCGTTTTGCCAATGAACCGCCCAGCGTCTTTCTGATCGTCGGGCTGCAGGGTTCCGGCAAAACGACCTCAACGGGTAAACTGGCACGCTGGCTGACCAGGAACGGCCATCGGCCGCAGCTCGTGTCGGTCGACGTGTATCGCCCGGCAGCGCGGGAACAACTGGCAGTGGTCGCGCGCGACATCAAGGTTCCGATTTATCCAGGAACGCCGGAAGAGAAGGCCCCGGCCGAACTCGCACGCTCGGCCCGGCGGGAAGCAGTCAATAACGGGCGGGACGTGCTGCTCGTGGATACGGCCGGACGGCTTCACATCGACGATCAGTTGATGACGGAGCTGAAAGAACTCAAGGAGATGCTGAATCCGGTCGAAATCCTGTTCGTGGCGGATGCCATGACCGGGCAGGACGCCGTGAAATCAGCGGACGAGTTCCACAAGCAGCTCGGGATCACAGGCGTCATCCTCACCAAGATGGATGGCGACGCGCGCGGCGGCGCGGCACTTTCGATTCGCAGCGTGACCGGACAGCCGCTGAAGTTCGTTGGTGTTGGTGAGAAATCGGACGCTTTCGAGGCCTTTCATCCCGACCGGGCCGCCTCGCGCATTCTCGGCATGGGCGACATCGTCAGCTTCGTCGAGAAGGCGCAGGAAGCCTTCAGCGTGAAAGAACAGGAGGAGATGCAGCGAAAGCTGATCGACAACGAGTTCACGCTCGAAGACTTCCGCGATCAGTTGAAATCCCTGCGCAAGCTGGGTTCGCTCGATTCCATCCTGAAGATGATGCCGAAGGTGGGCATGATGAAAGAGCTCCAGGGAATGCAGCCGGATGAGAAGGAACTCACCAGGATTGTTGCGATCATCGATTCGATGACGCCCCGGGAGCGGGATAATCATATGATTATCAACGGCAGCCGGCGCCGGCGTATCGCACGTGGCAGCGGGACCACGGTAAACGACGTGAATAATCTGCTCAAGCAATACGGCCAGGCGAGAAAGATGATGAAAAGTTTGTCCGGCAATATGGGCGGTCTCAGCAAAAAGCTGGGCAGGATGGGAATGGGCAAGCTCGGATTGCCGGGCTTTTAGCGCCCCGGATTTCAGGTTTTGCGTTTTTTTAAGGACAATAGAACAGATGCTGATGATTAGACTGGCGCGCTTCGGCGCCAAGAAGAAGCCGTTTTACCGCGTTGTGGTGATTGAGAAGGAGCGAGCCCGCGACAGCCGCAATCTCGAAGTGGTCGGCCAGTATAACCCGCTGGCGAGCCCGGCTGAGGTGAAGCTCAACCACGAGCGGATCACCTATTGGACGAAAAACGGCGCGCAACTATCGGACACCGTCAGTCGTCTGCTGAAAAATAATCCTGCTCCTGCCGCGGTTTAGTTTGGGGAGATGCGGCTTTCTGCCGCATTTCAGTCGAGTTGGGGAGAGTCGATGAAACAGTTGATCGAAGACATAGCGAAGGCCCTGGTCGACATCCCGGAGGAAGTGACGATTCACGAGATCGAGGGTGAGCAGACGACCGTACTCGAATTGAAGGTCGCCCCCAGCGATCTGGGCAAGGTGATCGGGAAGCAGGGCCGGACGGCGCGTTCGATCCGCACCATTCTGGGAGCCGCCGGCATGAAACTGAATCGCCGCTTCACGCTGGAAATTCTTGAGTAACGACGGGGAGAACCCTGTGTCTCAGGAATGGGTGACGGTAGCCGTGCTGGGCCGTCCCCGTGGCAACCGCGGCGAAGTGACAGCGGAGTCTTTTTCGAGCAGACCGGAACGGTTCGCGCGGTTGAAAGAAGTACGGCTCGCGGGCGCGGAAACAGCGATGCGCGAAGTCGAAGAGGTCTGGGAGCATCGCGGCGTCCTGGTATTCAAATTCCGGGGCGTCGATTCCATATCGGACGCCGGGAAACTGCGCGATGCCGAGGTGCAGGTTCCCCTTTCCGAGCGCGTTGAACTCGATCCCGGCGAATACTTCCATTCGGATCTGATCGGTTGCGAAGTGCGCGAGCGCGCCTCGGGCCGTCTTGTCGGGCGCGTGACGGATTTTGAGGAATATGGCGGCCCGCCACTCCTCGAGGTCGATCGTGGACGGCTGCTCATTCCATTCGTAAAAGCCATCTGCGTGGACATCCGGCCGGAGACGAAACAGATTCAGGTCGACCTGCCCGAAGGCCTCGAAGACCCGGGTGTTGCCTGAGAGGTCGCGTCATGAAATTCCATCTGCTGACCATTTTCCCCGATTTTTTCGAGGGGCCCTTCAAATACGGTGTCGTAGCGCGCGCCGCCGAAGCGGGGGC